>CAMBOY010000083.1 GCA_945869245.1 Hydrogenophaga intermedia | reverse complement strand
CTGATTCACCTGCGCATGCTGGTCGAGGCCACGCTCGACTTTCCCGAAGAAGAAATCGATTTCCTGCAAAAAGCCGACGCCGCCGGTCAGCTGCAACGCCTGCAGCAGCGCGTGGCCACCGTGCTGGCCGAGGCGCGCCAGGGCGCCTTGCTGCGCGAAGGGCTGACGGTGGTGATCGCTGGCCAGCCCAACGCCGGCAAAAGCTCACTGCTCAATGCGCTGGCGGGTGCTGAGCTGGCCATCGTCACGCCGATTGCCGGCACCACGCGCGACGTGGTGCAGCAGACCATCCAGATCGAGGGTGTGCCGCTGCATGTGGTGGACACCGCCGGGCTGCGCGAGGGCGCCGGTGTGGACGAGGTCGAGCGCATCGGCATCGAGCGCGCCTGGGGCCAGATTGCCCGGGCCGACGCGGTGCTGTTTGTGCACGACCTGACGCGCGCGCTGTGGCCCGATTACCAAGCGGCCGATGCGGCGATTGCGCAGCAGCTGCAGCGCGACGTGCCCGCTGGGGTGCCGGTGCTGCAGGTGTGGAACAAAAACGACCAAGCCACGCCCGAGGCGCTGGCGGTGTGTGCGCCCGAGGACCTGATGTTGTCGGCCAAACAGGGCGATGGGCTGGCCGAGCTGCGCCAGCGCCTGCTGACGCTGGCCGGCTGGCAACCGGCGGCCGAAGGGCTGTTTATGGCGCGCGAACGCCATGTGCAAGCCCTGCACCAGGTGGCGGCCCATTTGGATGCCGCCGCCGATTGCCTGGCCTTACAGGCCGCCCACCTCGACCTCATGGCCGAAGAGCTGCGCTTGGCCCAGCACGCTTTGGGCGCCATCACAGGCGAGTTCAGCGCCGACGATTTGCTAGGAGAAATCTTCTCGCGCTTTTGCATTGGCAAGTGAGGGGGCTTTCGATAGGATGAGTGGCCCTTTGCATGGGCTTCGCGCAGTCGCGCTTTTTAAAGGCACATCCGATTTATGTTGTTTTTGCCATCCCAGGTGACGTCGCCAGACGAGATTGCGCAGCAAACCCAGCACGGCGCCAAAGAAAATCTCCGCCGCCTGGCCTTTCAGGTCCGATTGCAGGCGCTGACCAACAAAATCCACGCCACCCAGCAAGTCGACGAGATCATGCTGCACCTGAGCGCGGACGTTTGTGAGCTCTTTGATGCCGATCGCATCACCCTGTACAAGGTCAGCGAAGACAAAAAAGCGCTGGAGTCCAAGGTCAAGACGGGGCTGCTGGAGTTTCGTGACATCCGTCTGCCCATCGCCGATCAATCCATTGCTGGCTTTGTGGCGCTGACTGGCCGCACCTTGAACATTACAGATGTTTATGACAACGATGAACTGGCGAAGATCAACCCACAGTTGAAGTTTTTGCGGGAAGTCGACCAGCGAACAGGCTATCGCACCCAACAGATGTTGTTGGCTCCCATCACCGACGCAAAAACCAACACCTGCCTGGGTGTGGTGCAACTGATCAACCACCGCCAGCGGCAGCGCTTCGACGAGCTGGCGGTCGACGGCATGCACCAGCTCACCCAGACCTTGGCGATTGCGTTTCAGCAGCGCATTCAGCCAAAGCGGGTGTTGCGCAACCGGTACGACGGCTTGGTGGTGGCCGGCGATATGTCGCCGGTGGCCTTGGCCCAGGCCATGCACGAGGCGCGCGAGCAGCGGGTGGATGTGGAGACCGTGCTGATGCAAGCGCACGGGGTGTCGCGCGCAGCCATCGGGCGTTCTTTGTCGCGGTTTTTTGATGTGCCCTACGAGCCGTTTCGACCCGGGCTGGTGCGACCCACACAGTTGCTCAGGCGCTTGAAGAAGGACTTTGTCTTGGCGGAGAAATGGCTGCCCATCGAAGATGGGGAGCATGGTCTGGTGATCATGTGCCTGGACCCTGAGCATGTGCGCAGTGCCATGGTCGTCAACCACATTTTTCCGCATTGCAAGCCGATCTACAAAGTCACGACAGTCACGGAATTTGTGCAAACCGCCGAGCGCTTCTTCACCGAAAGCGACAGCGGCTTCATGGGTTTGGACGACGGCGTGGGTGAGGGAGACGAGCCCCCTTTAGACGATGTGAGCGCGGCGGCGGACAACGAGGTGGTCAAGCTGGTCAACAAGATCATCTTGGATGCCTACCAGCAAGGCGCGTCCGACATCCACATTGAGCCCTATCCGGGCAAGGCCAAAACCGAAATCCGCTTGCGCAAAGACGGCACTTTGGTGCCGTATATGGAGGTGCCGGGCAGCTACCGCAACGCGCTGGTGGCGCGCATCAAGATCATGTGCGATCTGGACATCTCCGAGAAGCGCAAGCCACAGGATGGCAAGATCCGCTTCAAGAAGTTTGGCCCGGCCGATATCGAGCTGCGGGTGGCCACCTTGCCGTCAAGCGGCGGGATGGAAGACGTGGTCATGCGTATTTTGGCCGGCGGAGAGCCGCTGCCGCTGAACAAGCTGGGTTTGTCGGTGTCGAATCTGGACCGTTTGCTCGGCGCGATCAGCAAGCCCTATGGTCTGTTTTTTGTGTGCGGCCCAACCGGCTCTGGCAAGACCACGACCTTGCATTCGGTGCTGGGGTATCTCAACACCCCCGAGACCAAGATCTGGACCGCCGAAGACCCGGTGGAAATCACCCAAAAAGGCTTGCGTCAGGTGCAGGTCAACCGCAAGGCCGGCATGGACTTTGCCACGGTGATGAAGGCGTTTTTGCGCGCCGATCCGGACATCATCATGGTGGGCGAAATGCGCGATGCGGAAACCACGCGCACGGGCATTGAAGCGTCGCTCACTGGGCATTTGGTGTTTGCTACCCTGCACACCAACTCGGCGCCGGAGTCCATCATCCGCTTGCTCGACATGGGCATGGACCCCTTCAACTTCGCCGACGCCTTGCTGGGCATCCTGGCGCAGCGCTTGGCCAAGCGCTTGTGCAGCGCCTGCAAGCAGGCCTATGAGCCCAGCACCGATGAAGTGGAATCCTTGCTGCGCGAGTACTGTGCCGAGCTGCAATCCACCCCCGACTTTCAAGCCGATCCGGCCGCTGCCCTGCAACGCGTGCGCCAGCACTTGCTCGCCAGTTGTGGGCACGCTGGGCGCTACACCCTGTACCGCAAAGTGGGTTGCGACACCTGCCTGGGCAGCGGCTACAAAGGCCGCGTGGGTTTGCACGAATTGCTGATCGCCAGCGACCGCATCAAACAGCAAATCCAAGAGCATGCCCGGGTGCCCCAGTTGCTGTCGTCGTCGCTGGCTGAGGGCATGCGCACGCTCAAAATGGACGGCATTGAAAAGGTGCTCAAAGGCATCACCGACTTGCCGCAAGTGCACGCGGTGTGTATCAAGTGAAGGGGGGCGGGCTCAGTGCCCGTCGAACGCCACCAGGGTAAAAAGCGCCAAGCCTGCTTCGCGCAGGCGCTGCGATCCTTGCAGCTCGGGCAGGTCGACAATGGCCGCGCCTTCGGTGACGGTGGCGCCGAGTTTTTCCAGCAGTTTTTTGCCCGCCATCATGGTGCCGCCGGTGGCAATCAGGTCGTCGATCAGCAGCACCTGGTCGCCGGGTTTGACCGCGTCGGTGTGCAGCTCCACCGTGGCGCTGCCGTACTCAAGTTCGTAGGTTTCTTCTACCGTGGTGAAGGGCAGCTTGCCTTTTTTGCGGATCGGCACAAAACCCACGCCCAGCTCATAGGCCAGCACCGAGCCAATGATGAAGCCGCGCGCGTCCAATCCAGCCACCACCGTGGGGCGCAAGGCGGGGTCCATGTAGCGGTGCACAAAGGTGTCGATCAGCACCCGGAACACCTTGGGGTTTTGCAGCAGCGGGGTGATGTCGCGAAACTGCACGCCGGGCGCTGGCCAGTTGGGTACGGTGCGAATGTGCTCACGCAGGTAGTTGCGGCTGTCCATGGGGTTCTCCTGAAAAAACAAAGACGCCTCAGGCGCCCAGCAATTTGCTCTCGGCCAGCGCCAGCGCGGGCGCCTTGCCACCAATGACCATCACGTCGCCGCCTTGCAAACTCAGCCCATCGTGCACCGCCACCGCTTGGCCGCTGCGGCGCAAGCTGACCACTTGCACTCCCACCGCGTGCAGCGCCAGATCGGCCAATGTGTGGCCGGCATGGCGGCTGGCACTGGGCAGGGTGACGGTGGCCAGGCGCTCGTGCTCGGCATCGTCGGCGCTGCTGTCGTCGGCGCCATGAAAGTAGCCTTTGAGCAGCTGGTAGCGCGCGTCGCGCTGGTCTTGCACCACCCGAATCACCCGGCGCATGGGCACACCCACCAAGGCCAGCGCGTGGCTGGCCAGCATCAGGCTGGCCTCAATGGCTTCGGGCACCACCTCGGTGGCACCGGCTTGGCGCAGGGTGTCGATGTCGACGTCGTCCACGGTGCGCACCACCACCGGCACCTGGGGTGCGTGTTCGCGCGCGTGGTGCAGCACCTTCACCGCGCTGGCGGTGTCCAAAAAGGTCACCACCACGGCGCTGGCGCGGTGCAGGCCGGCGGCCATGAGCGCTTGCAGCCGCGCGGCGTCGCCAAACACCACCGAGTGGCCAGCGGCCGCGGCCTGGCGCACCCGGTCGGGGTCGAGGTCGAGCGCCATGTAGAGAATGCCTTCCCCTTCGAGCAGGCGGGCCAGGTTCTGACCGCAGCGGCCGTAGCCACAAATGATGACGTGCTCTTGGGTGTTGATCGCTCGTTTGGCGATGCTGGTCATTTGCACCGACTGCATCAGCCAGTCGCTGCCCACCACCCGGGTGACGATGTCGTTGGTTTTGAGAATGATGAAGGGCGTGGCCAGCATCGACAGCACCATGCTCGCCAAGATCGGGTTGAACAGCGCGGGCGGGATCAATTGGTGCTGGCCCGCCAGCGACAGCAGCACCAAGCCAAACTCGCCGGCTTGCGTCAGGTACAAGCCGGTGCGCAACGCTGTGCCCATGGGCGTGCCGAAGGCACGCGTCAGCCCGGTGATGAGCGCCAGCTTAAAGGCCAGCGACAGGGACAGCAGCAGCAGCACCAAGGGCCAGCGCTCCAGCACCAGCCGCCAGTCGAGCGTCATGCCGATGGTGATGAAGAACAGCCCCAGCAACACGTCGTGAAAGGGCCGAATATCGGTTTCCACCTGGTGTTTGTATTCGGTCTCTGAAATCAGCATGCCGGCCACAAAAGCACCCAGCGCCAAGGACAGGCCTGCGTGCTCGGTCAGCCAGGCCAGCCCCAAGGTGATGAGCAGCAGATTGAGCATGAACAGCTCGTCGCTTTTGTGCCGCGCCACTAAGGTGAGCCACCAGCGCATCACCTTCTGGCCACCGGTCAGCAGCACACCCAGCAGCAGCACCGCCTTGACCGCAGCCACCCCCAGTGCCCACAACAAATCGTCGGGGTCGGCGCCCAGCGCCGGGATCAGCACCAGCAGCGGCACCACCGCCAAATCCTGGAACAACAAAATGCCCACCACCCGCTTGCCGTGCTCGGATTCCAGCTCCAGCCGCTCGGCCACCAGCTTGATGACAATGGCGGTGCTGCTCATGGCCATGACACCGCCCAGCGCCACCGCCATTTGCCACGACATCTGCCACCACTGGGGCAGCAGCCAGCCCAGCGCCAGCGAGGCCACTGCAGTGAGCAGCACGGTCAGCACCACCTGCGACAGGCCTAGGCCAAACACGTGGCGCTTCATCGCCTTGAGCTTGGGCAGGCTGAATTCCAGCCCGATCACAAACATCAGAAACACCACGCCAAATTCGGCCAGGTAGCGCAGGCCCTGTGAGTTTTGCGACAGGGCCAGCGCGTGCGGCCCAATCACCACCCCCACAACCAGATAGCCCAGCATGGCCGGCAGTTTCAGCAGCCGGCAGCCCACCACCCCCAGCACAGCGGCCAGCAAGTACAGCAAGGTGAGATCCAGCGAAGTCATGTGGCGATGTTAATCCCCGCCACCACCGATAATCTGGCCATGCCTTTGCCCGAACTGCCCCCTTTGCGCCCGGTGTTGCACCATGCGCCCGATGTGCTGCTGCGCGCCCAGGCGGTGCGGGTGGTGTTGTTGGATGTCGATGGTGTGCTCACCGACGGTGGGCTGTACTTTGGCGACCAAGGCGAAGTCATCAAGCGCTTTCACACGCTCGACGGCCACGGCATCAAGCTGCTGCAGCGCCTGGGTGTGGTGCCGGCCGTGGTCACTGGGCGCGACAGCGCCGCGCTGCGCAACCGCTTGCACGCGCTGGGGGTGCAGCACGCGCGCTTTGGCACCGAAGACAAAGCCCCCGCTGCGCAGGCATTGCTCGAGGAGCTGGGTCTGGACTGGTCGCAAGCCGCCGCCATGGGCGACGACTGGCCCGACCTGCCCATGCTGCGCCGCGCCGCGTTCGCGTGTGCGCCACCGGGCGCGCACCCTGAGGTGTTGGCACTGGCCCACCATGTGACCACACGCGGCGCCGGCGCTGGTGCGGTGCGCGAGCTGTGCGACCTGATCGCCACCGCCCACGGGCGCTACGCCGACTTGCTGGAGCAGGCCGCGCGATGAACCAACCGCTGCCGCTGAGCCCACTGCCCGAACCCAGCCGGCGCGATTCGCTCTGGCGCCAACGCGGGCGCCGCGCACTCGACGCGCTCACCGTCTATCTGCCGGTGGTGTTGATGGCGGTGCTGGCACTGGGCTCATACTGGGTGCTGCGCGCCACGCCGGGCGTGTCCGACGCGGAGCCAGCGCGCCCCGAACGGCGCGAGCCCGACTATTTCATGACCGGATTTGCGGTCAAGGTGTTTGAACCCGACGGCCGTCTGCGCGGCGAAATCGCCGGGCGCGAGGTGCGCCACCGGCCCGACACCGGCGGCTACGAGGCCGACGACGCCCGGGTGCGCAGCGTCGACGCCCGTGGCGCGCTCACCACCGCCAGCGCACACCGCATGCTCAGCAACGAGGCGCAAACCGAGTTCACCCTAGACGGCGACGCCGTGGTGGTGCGCGAAGCCTGGGGCGATCAGCCGCGCATGGAGATCCGGGGCGAACGGCTGCATTTCGCCACCGAGCCCAACCGCGCCTGGTCCGATCTGCCGGTACAGGTGCTGCGCGACCGCGACGTGGTATCGGCCGACCGCTTCAGCCACACCGCCGAGCCCGAGGTGCTGGAGATGCAGGGCCGGGTGCGCCTGCTGCTGCAACCGCGTTGACACCATGCACCCCACCGCCCCCCTTGTGCTGATCACAGGCGCCTCCAGCGGCATTGGCCAGGCCCTGGCCGCCGAATACGCCCGCCGGGGCTGGCGTTTGGCCCTGCTCGCGCGTCGGGGCGAGGCGCTGCGCGCGTGGGCCTTGGAGCAGGGGCTGGGCGAAGACCGTTGTGTGACCTACGCCGTGGACGTGGCCGACACCGCCGCCGTGCTGCAGGCCGCGCGCGACTGCCTAGCCCAGCAAGGCCTGCCCGACGTGGTGATCGCCAACGCCGGCGTCAGCATGGGCGTGGACAGCGCCGAGGCCGAGGACATCGAGGTCATGGCCCAGACCCTGGCCATCAACAACGTCGGGCTCATGGCCACGTTTTCACCCTTTATCGCGCCCATGCGCGCGCGCGGCAGCGGCACCCTGGTGGGTGTGGCCAGCGTGGCGGCCATTCGCGGTCTGCCCGGACACGCAGCCTATTGCGCCAGCAAGGCGGCGGTGGTGGCCTATTGCGAGAGCCTGCGCGGCGAGCTGCGCGGCAGCGGTGTGCGGGTGGTGACCCTATTGCCTGGCTATGTCAAAACCCCGCTGACTGCGCACAACCGCTATCCCATGCCCTTTTTGCTCGACGCCGACGACTTTGCCCGCCGCGCGGTCCAAGCCATTGCAGCCCAAACAGCCTACCGCGTGATCCCGTGGCCCATGCAGGGCGTGGCCTGGCTGCTGCGCGCCCTGCCCAATGCCTGGTTCGACGCTTTTTTTGCCCGCCAGCCGCGCAAACACCGCCACCGCCCCACTCCCGAGGTCGACCAATAACCCCCAGGGGGGTATTTGTTTTGATGCGCTGCAACAATTGACCCATGGACATCGTTGTACTTTTCTTCTTACTGGGCGTGTTCGCCCGCCTGGCCAAAAGCGATCTGCGCCTGCCCGAGGCGCTGTACGAAACGCTGTCGATCTATTTGCTGCTGGCCATTGGCCTCAAAGGCGGCGTGGAGCTGAGCAAGCAGCCCTTTGCCGAGATGCTGCCGCAAATGCTGGCCTGTATGGCTTTGGGGTTTGCCATTCCTTTTGTGCTCACCCCAATCTTGCGCCTGCTCGGTCTGTCGCGGGTGGACGCGGCCGCCATGGCGGCACACTACGGCTCGGTCAGCGTGGTGACCTTTGCGGTGGCCAGCGCCTATCTGACTGCGCAAGGGGTGGCGTTCGAGGCGCACGCCGCACTGTGGGTCGCCATCATGGAAGCGCCAGGCATTGTGGCCGGCATCTTACTGGCGCGGCTGGGCGCGCGCGAGGCCGGTGGCGGTGGCACCGGGGTCAACTGGGGTGAGCTGGCCCACGACGTGTTTTTGGGCAAATCGGTGCTGCTGCTGGCAGGCGGCTTGCTCATGGGCGCCTTCATGGGCGAGGCCGGCACCGCGCCGATTGCGCCGGTGTTCATGGCCCCATTCAAGGGCGTGCTGGCGCTGTTTTTGTTGGAGCTGGGCCTAGTCGCCGGCGCCCGCCTGGGCGCCTTGCGCCAGCAGGGTGTAGCGATTGTGCTGTTTGCCTTGATCGCCCCCATGGGGCTGGCAGTGGCCGGGGCTTTCACTGGCGTGGCGCTGGACTTGAGTGTCGGTGGCACCGCCATCTTGGCCACGCTGGCGGCCAGCGCCAGCTACATCGCCGCGCCCACCGCCATGCGCATGGCGGTGCCCGAGGCCAATGCGGCCTTGTCGATCACCGCCGCGCTGGGCATCACTTTCCCATTCAACATTGTGCTGGGCGTGCCGCTGTACCTGAAGCTGGCCCAGTGGCTGCACGGAGCTTGAGCGTCTTATGGAAAAACACCCCCGCACCCTGCTGGTCATTATTTCTGAGGCCGCGCTGGAAAAGCGCCTGATCGCCGACAGCCTGCGCCTGGGCGCGCAAGGCTACACCGTGCACGACGTGCGCGGCGGCAGCCGCCTGAGCACCCGCGAATCGCTGTGGGAAGCCGACCGCAGCATCGAAATGAAGGTCATTTGCACCCAAGACGTGGCCGACACCCTGGCTCGCCATGTGCTGGACGCCTACGGCAAGCACTACAGCCTGACGCTGTTTTTCACCGACGTAGCGGTGCTGCGCCCAGAAAAATTTTGACGCGCTCGGTGTGCAGCGCCCAAAACAAAAGCCCCGAGGTCTACACCTAGGGGCTTTTTTGATGGCTGGGCCAGAGGCCCAGCGTGTCGGCGATCAGTAACCGCCGCGATCGCCACCACGGCCACCGCCGCCGAAGCCACCTTCGCGACGGCCACCGCCACCGTAGGGGCTGCGGAAACCGCCGTCGTTGCCACCACCACCGCCGCCGCCGAAACCGCCTTCACGACGGCCGCCGCCGAAACCACCACCGCCGGTGCGGGGAGGACGGGCTTCGTTGACCACCAGGCTGCGACCGCCCAGAGACTGGCCGTTCATGCCTTCAATGGCGGCTTGTGCTTCGGCATCGCTGCCCATTTCAACAAAACCAAAACCCTTGGAGCGACCGGTGTCGCGCTCCATCATGACTTTGGCGCTGTTGACAGCGCCGTAGGCGCCAAAAGCCTGTTGCAGGTCTTCGTCGCGAACGGTGTAAGGCAGATTGCCGACGTACAGTTTGTTGCCCATGAGAGGGACTCCTAGAAACACACAGAGAAATAGCGATGGAGCCCCGTCAGCACACACAAAACCTGTAGCACGCGAAACCGACCAATCACCTGTCAAGTCCACCGCTCGTGCGGCAGACCAAGAGATTATGCGCGCTGCACCGCATGGCGCTTGGGTTTTTTGGGGCTGCAACAAGGCCTGTCGGGGCTTTGTGCGGATTAACAACAGCTATTTTGGATTCATTTTGGTCCATATCGCGGGAAAACCCCGAAGCGCCACGGCGCCCGGTGCCGCCGCTGGGGCGGGCGTATACTTCGCTCCAGCGCCGATTTGTTCCGGATTGCGGGCGCTTTAAAAATGCCGCTAAAGGGGAGATGACCCGGTCTCACTCTTTGGTGAACCGGGTTTTGTTTTTGGTGCCGAGGCCTGCCGTGATCGTCACACCCCAAACCTTCCGATTCGACCAGCCTTTGCGCTTGCAAAGCGGGGCCGTGCTGCCCGCTTACGAGCTCACGGTCGAAACCTATGGCCAGCTCAACGCCGACAAAAGCAATGCGGTGTTGATCTGCCACGCGCTCAACGCCAGCCACCATGTGGCCGGGCTGCACGCCGGGCCCGATGGTCAGCCCCTGCCCAAAAGCGAAGGCTGGTGGCACAACATGATTGGCCCGGGCAAGCCGGTCGACACCCATCGCTTTTTTGTGATCGGGGTGAACAACCTGGGCTCGTGTTTTGGCTCGACCGGCCCGACCCACACCAACCCGGCCACGGGCGCGCCCTGGGGCGCGGACTTTCCGGTGGTCACGGTGGAAGACTGGGTCGACGCGCAGGCGCGCCTGCTGGACGTCTTGGGCATTGAGCAACTCGCCGCCGTGATGGGCGGCAGCCTGGGCGGCATGCAGACGCTGTCGTGGACCCTGCAATACCCCGAGCGCGTGCGCCACGCGGTGGTGGTGGCCAGCGCGCCCAATCTGACCGCCGAGAACATCGCCTTCAACGAGGTGGCGCGCCGCGCCATCGTGACCGACCCGGACTTTCACGGCGGCCACTACCTGCGCGAAGGCACCCTGCCGCGGCGCGGCCTGCGCATCGCCCGCATGATCGGCCACATCACGTATTTGAGCGACGACGTGATGAACGAGAAATTCGGAAGACAGCTCAAACCGACAGATCTGCAAGACATGCTGGCCAACGAAGCCCGCCCCGCCGCCGGGCCGTCCCAAGGCGGGGCAGCCCCCTCGGGGGGCAGCGACCCGCGCAGCGGCGGAGCCCCGGTGATGGCCGCTCAGGCGAGCACCGCATGGGGGTACCGCTACTCCACCCAAGAGGTCGAGTTCCAGATCGAGAGTGATCTGCGC
>CAMBOY010000082.1 GCA_945869245.1 Hydrogenophaga intermedia | reverse complement strand
GTGTAGCTGATGCTCTTGGCCCCTTCTGGCAACGGGGCATCGGGCGTCAAGGTGCCGGTGGTCGCGTCGTAGGTGGCCGGCACCTTCACGCCATCGACGTACAGGCTCGGCGTCGTCCCCGCTGGCACCGTCCCAATGTTGATCCCAGGCGTGGCATCGTCCGTCGTCCCCGCCGTGCTGTTGGGGTTCTGGATCGCCCCCACGTTGTCGTTGTAGCTCGTCGGCGCACTCGGCTTGGCCGGCGCACTCGTGTCCACCGTCAAATTCAACGCCCCACTCTGCGCGCTCTCATTGCCCGCCGCATCGGTCAGGGTGTAGGTGAAGCTGCGCGCGCCCTCGGCCACCGGATTGACCGGCGTCAAGGTGCCCGTGGCCGCATCATAGGTCGAGGGCACTTTGACCCCATCCACATACAGGCTGGGTGTGTCGCTCAACCCTGTGGGCACCTTGATGCCTGGCGTGGTGTCGTCCGTGGCCGGCGCGCTGCTGTTGTCCGAGACCACCGAGCCCACGTTGTCCACATACGCCGTGGGTGCGGCCGGCGCCGCCGGCGCCGTCGCGTCAATCGTCACATTCAGCGGCCCGCTCTGGTTGCCTTCGTTGCCCGTCGTGCTCACGTACGACACCGTCAGCACCCGCGCTCCTTCGGCCAGCGGCGCATTGGGCGTCAGCGTCCCCGTCGCCGCATCGTAGGTCGCGGGCACAGCCACGCCGTCTACGTACAGCTTGGCGCTTTGCACCCCAGAGGGCAGGCTGCCAATGTTCACCCCCGGCTGGCGGTCGTCGGTGGTCGCCGCCGTGCTGGTGGTGTTCTGCACCGCCCCGACGTTGTCGTTGTAGCTCGTCGGTGTGGTCGGTGTCGCCGGCAGCGCCGTGCTGTCCACCGTGATCGGCAGCACCCCGCTCTTGGGGCTTTCGTTGCCCGCCGGGTCCACCAGGCTGTAGCTGATGTTGTTCAACCCGTCTGCCAGCGGAGCGTTGGGCGTGAGCGTGCCCGTGGCCGCGTCGTAGGTGGCGGGCACTTCGGTGCCGTTGACGTACAGCTTGGGCGTCGTGCCCGCTGGCACCGTCCCGATGTTGATCCCCGGCGTGGCATCGTCGGTCAGCGCCGCCGTGCTGTTGGGGTTTTGTACCCCGCCCACGTTGTCCGCATAGCTCGTGGGTGTGGCCGGCGCCGCCGGTGCGGTGGTGTCCACCGTCAGGTTCAGCGGCGCACTCTGCGCGCTTTCGTTGCCCGCCGCGTCGGTCAGGCTGTAGCTGATCGCGTGCGAGCCTTCGGGCAGCGGGTTGTTGGGTGTGAGCGTGCCCGTGGCCGGGTCGTAGGTCGCCGCCACCGCTGTGCCGTTGACGTAGAGCTTGGGTGTGGTGCCCGCCGGAACCGTCCCAATATTGATGCCCGGCGTGGTGTCGTCTGTGGTGGGCGCGCTGCTGTTGGGACTCTGCACCGCCCCCACATTGTCCGCGTAGCTCGCCGGCGCCGCTGGCGCGGTGGGCGCCGTCGCGTCGATGGTCAGGTTCAGCGGGCCACTTTGGTTGCCTTCGTTGCCCGTCGTGTTCACGTACGACACCGTCAGCACCCGCGCCCCTTCGGTCAGCGGCGCATCGGGCGTGAGGGTGCCGGTGCCTGCGTCGTAGGTCGCAGGCACAGCCACGCCGTCTACGTACAGCTTGGCGCTTTGCACGCCCGCCGGCAGTGCACCAATATTGATCCCCGGTGTGCGGTCGTCTGTGCTCGTCGCCGTGCTGTTGGCGTTCTGGATCGCCCCCACGTTGTCGTTGTAGCTCGTGGGTGTCGCCGGCGCCACCGGCAGGCCCGCCGTGTCGATGGTGATGGGCAAGGCCCCGCTTCGGGGGCTCTCGTTGCCCGCCGCGTCGCTCACCGTGTAGGTGATGTTGTTCAGGCCCGCCGCCAGCGGGCTGTTGGGCGTGAGCGTGCCGGTGGCCGGGTCGTAGGTGGCCGCCACCTCTGTGCCGTTGACGTACAGCTTGGGCGTGGTGCCCGCAGGCACGGTGCCGATGTTGATGCCCGGGGTGGTGTCGTCGGTGGTCGCCGCCGTGCTGTTGGGGCTCTGCACCCCGCCCACGTTGTCCGCATAGCTCGTCGGCGTGGGCGGCGCATTGGGCGCCGTCGTGTCAATCGTCAAGGACAGCGCCGCACTCTGGGTACCCACGTTACCCGCCGCATCCGTGTACGCGTAGGTGATCTGGCGTGCCCCTTCACCCAACGGCGCGTTGGGCGTCAAGGTGCCCGTAGCCGCGTCATAGGTCGCTGGCGTAGCCACCCCGTCCACATACAGCACCACGCTGCTCACGCCCGCCGGCAAGGCGCCGATGTTCAGGCCCGGGGTGGTGTCGTCTGTACTCGACGCCGTGCTGTTGGCGTTCTGGATCGCCCCCACGTTGTCGTTGTAGCTCGCCGCCGCCGCCGGGGAGCCCGGCGCGATGGTATCCACCGTCAGGTTGATCGGGTCGCTCTTGGGGCTTTCGTTGCCCGCCGCATCGCTCAGTGTGTACGTGATGACCTTCGGCCCTTCACCCAGCGGTGCATTGGGTGTCAACGTGCCCGTGGCCGCGTCGTAGGTGGCATCCACCGGCACACCGTCCACATACAGCTTGGGCATGGTGCCCGAGGGCAGCGCAGGAATCTTGATCCCCGGCGTGGCGTCGTTGGTCACTGGCGCGTTGCTGTTGGGGTCGATCACCGGCCCCACGTTGTCGTTGTACCCCGTCGGCGCGCCCGGCTTGGCCGGTGCACTCGTGTCCACCGTCAGGGTCAGCGGATCGCTCCTGGCGCTTTCGTTGCCCGCAGGGTCGGTCAGTGTGTAGCTGATGCTCTTGGCCCCTTCTGGCAACGGGGCATCGGGCGTCAAGGTGCCGGTGGTCGCGTCGTAGGTGGCCGGCACCTTCACGCCATCGACGTACAGGCTCGGCGTCGTCCCCGCTGGCACCGTGCCGATGTTGATGCCGGGGGTGGCATCGTCCGTCGTCGGCGCCGTGCTGCTGGGGTTCTGGATCGCGCCGGTGTTGTCGTTGTAGCTCGTCGGCGCACTCGGCTTGGCCGGCGCACTCGTGTCCACCGCAATAGGGAAAGTCACGGCTGGACTTTCGTTCCCACTCTTGTCGGTTTGGGTCAGCGCCAGGGTTTGGTTACCCTGGGGCAACGGTGCGCTGGGGGTCACACTCCAAGAGCCATCAGGGTTGACCGTGGTCGAGCCGATGACGTTGCCGGCGCCGTCCTTGAGTTTGATGACCGCCCCAGGTTCGGCCGATCCCGATCCCCCAGTGAAGGTGGGTGTGGTGTCGTTGGTGCTACCGCCCGAGGGAATGGGGCCTTGCACCGGATCCACGTTGTCGTTGACCGCTCCCAATGCCGGGGCGGTGGGCGCTGTTGTATCAGGATTGGCACCATCTCGTGGCACAGCTGCCGCCACGCCACCTATACCCAACAGAGCCAACATCGGATTGAACAAAGCCGCAGCGACCGCAGCCGACGAGACACCAGACATATCACCCAAAACGTGCATCACAGTCTGATCGGACACCAAGGTATTGGCAGCCAAAACTGGGTCATTCACGAGAGGCACGTAGTTGTAAATCAATCCGTTTTCTGCTTGCCCCAATAAAGCGCGCTCGCTACCGTCGTAGTAGTTTTCAAGAACCACCTGCTGGAGCTCAGTGTCACCATCAATCAGCGTGACGTGCAAGTCATTGCCAACCCGTTTTATCAACAGGCGCTCTGGAGCAATAGGAGAGTTTGCCTCCTGAAACTGTATTTTGACGCCCGCAGGAATTTTAACCGTGGTCACTTTCCCTTGTTGCAACAAAACATCTGCATACGAAGCGTCTTTTGCAACAAAGCGAAGAATGTATTGCTTGGTCATAATGAAATCTCAATGTGAAAAAATAGATTTTTGACAAAATTGGAACTCAAGGAGTCCCACTCACAAACAACTCCACCCGCCGATTGGGTGCGTTGCAGGCATTTCTTGTCTTGACAGGCGTACTGGGACAATTTGCCACCAATGGCTGACTATCACCTCGCCATTCAATATGAATATTTCTGGTCAAGACACCAAGCACACCTACCAGATAATGTGCCACCGCCTCTGCTCGCAACCGAGAAATCTCTTGTTTGCTTCGAGAACTGCCTACAGGATCACTGTGCCCATATACAGCCACCGAAGTAATCTTGCGAATACCTGTTTCTTGCATATGACGAACCAGCGCTTGTCGAATATGAAGGTCTGCTGCCTGATGGTTCAATTCAGCCGATCCAAAAGCAAACACGTGATCACCAGACAACAACAACGACGGCTCGTGGGGCCGTGATGGTTTATCGGGAGTCACAGGCAGAGGCACAGTAGCAACCACGGTCGGACAACTCAATTGCACACGACTTTGGGTACGCGTATGCTGAGCCAGCGAGGCCCATGGCACCTCATCAAGCTTGGTAGGCGTGAACCGAGGCCCCTGGTCAACCGCGATATCCAGTCGAACAACCAACGGCGCTGCCAAGTGCGATGAGAAGTCAACAACGTGTTCCGACCGGGAATCACCTAGCGATTTGGGTTCAAGCGCGACCCCCAATCGAATATCCGTATCACACACAAAAAGCATGGTGTACTCACCACGCTCTAGACTGGCATGCATGCGCCCAGCATAGGAGACTGTGGTCTGTAGCGGGGATTGATCAGCTCGATATAGCAAGAGCAGACGCTGCCCAGCTGGCGCTTTGGCAAACAAGTGCGAAGGCACCACCGGGGGACCAGCCGCTTCTACAGCCATTGAAGCACCACTTGCCCACAAAAAAAGACCAACTCCAAACGTCCGCAGTAACTTCACTTTGCATCCCTCCTGGCACATAGCCATCATCTGCACGCGCTCAAGCGCACGAGCTAGTGGGGGAGTGTGGTTACATCAACGATTTAAATATTGGATAATTGCGTCGTCATTGGATCGAAACGACATATTTATCGGCTTACTTCTTACTCATGTGACAATATGCACAGGAACTTTCGTATGAAGACACTCTCCACGCCCCAGACTCACAGCTCACTCCGGTTGCCCCGGCCGTCCTTACAGAGCTGTATTTGCTGCTTTATGACACGCGACACCTACACATCAACAGCAGGTGAGTTTTGGACCTTGTTTCCATCATCACCGTTTCCCGGTGTGATTTGGACCATCCACGGACATCGCGAAATCATAGATAAAGCTGGTGAATACAAATATCGAAAAATGGATAAATCACCGATGTTTTATGGGGTATGTCCGCATCCGCTTCGTTGTCGGGAGACAGAAAATTTCTCATCATTCAACATGGTACTTCAACCAGATGTACCTCACGCATTGTTTGGATGGGATGCGAGCGCCTATCTGGGTGATGTCATTGATGCCAATCCCCTTCTTCCAGCCGACTGGAAAGCTTTAAGCAAACAGATTTCTGGTGCGAGCGATCACCATGACAGACAAATGATTGTCGAACAATTCCTAGAGCCACGTTGGGCTCAGATAAAGGCCAACATGTCTACACCACCTTCTACCGCATCGGACTGGATACACAATATTGCCAGTCGAATCACTATCAGCAAACCCGGTAGTAGCATCCGACAAATTGAGCGTCGATTTAAAGCCATGATTGGCATGTCCCAGAAACAGCTTAAAACGTTGGACAGGGGAGAAAAAACTCTTCTTCTAGCTCGAGATATCGTATTGGATGGAAGAAAGCCGGATTGGAGTAAATTGGCTGCCGAATTGGGCTATTACGATCAAGCGCATCTTTGTAACGAAGTCAAGCGGATGACTGGCTACTCCCCACAAGAACTGGCCAGCCTCAGCCAAAAAAACGAAGACGCTTTTTGGGTTTACCGATTGTGGCAATAAATGCCTTTTGACGGAGTACGTCTCAGAGGGTACTGATTCCTGCTGAAACACGGGCCATATGTTGGGAAGTATCTGCGCGGCTGGCCATTGAGCGGGTGTTTGAGCCGCAATGGAGCCGCGACCAAGCCCAGGCCAAACTGGCCGCCTCGGAAGCGGCTGTGGCGCGCAGCGGCTGAGGATGGAACCGGGGGGTTTTAGCGTTCGCGCTTGAACACAAAGTCGCCGACCAAGCTGGAGTTTTCCCACGGCACTTGCTCGCCCTGGGTATCGGCCAGCACGAGGCGGCGCACGTCTTTGAGCACCTGCTCCACCGGCACATTGGGGGTCTGCATGGCTTGCAACAAACTCTTGGTGAAGGGGCTGTTGCGTTGACCCTTGGGGCCGTCAGACGCCACTTTGCCCGGCGCGGTGGAATACACCAACAAGGTGCCACTGGGCGCGTCCATGCGGCCCAAACCGCGACTGGCGCTGCGCCATTGGCGCGACATCGGGTTGTCGCGGCAGGCGTCGAGAATCACGATGTTGACCCGTTGTGCGTTGCGGCTTTGCACGTCGCCCAACATGGCCAGCCACTGCTGCGCGTCGTAGGCCTGGTCATCCAGCTCGTATTCGCGCGCCACGTCGGCATCCACCGGAATCAGGTAATTGCGCCCCTTGGCTTCCACCGCGTGGCCCGCGTAAAAAATCAGCGCCACGTCTGCACTGGCCACCGACTGCTCAAATCGCCGCGTGGCCTCGCGCAACTGGCGCAAGCTCGCGTCCTGCACCGTGGTGACGTCAAACCCCAAGGCGCGCAGGGTGCTCGACATGTCGGCGGCGTCGTGGCGCGGGTTCTGCAACGGCGCGCTCTTGTAGGCCGAGTTGCCCACCACCAAAGCCACGCGGCGCTCCGCCGCGATGGGGGCCACCGGCACGGGGGCGCGATCGCGCTCTTGGGCCTGTGCGGCCTGCAGGCGCTGCTCCAGCTCCTGGCGGCGCGCCCGTTCGGCCGCCGCCTCAACCGCCAGCCGCTCACGCTCCAGCCGCAGCGCCTCCATCTCGGCTGAGCGCTGCGCCGACGCTTGCGGTGGTGGCGCGGGCTGGGTGGCGCTGGCGGGTGCGGCCAGTGCCAGGTCGGGCAAAGCCGCCGACATGTCCTTCACCGCCAACCTCAGCGCAGGCAACACCGACTCGGCGACGCCAGCGGAAGCGGGCTGTGCGCCTTTGACCGCCTCATGCACCCGCACGCTGTAGGCCTCGTACCACGCAATGGCCTGGCGCACCCCATCGGTGTGGCTGTTGCCCCGCCACCAGGCCTCCATTTTTTCCGCCGTGCTCACCGCCACGTTCAGTTCGTTGGGCAGGCCCATGGCCGGGAATGCGATGGCATAACTCACAGCCACAGAGAAACGCCCCCGCTCATCGCTGGCGTTGTCAAAGTTCAGCACCCGCGTGGGCCATAGGGTGCCCGCCTCGTTCCAGGACTTTCTGACTTGCGCCTGCCAGTCGCTCAAGGCGTTGGTCATGTAGGTGCTGCTCTTAAGCGAATGGCAATAGCCGTTCAATGCCGTGCCGCGTTCGCGGCTGAGCAAACGCCCAAAGCACAAATCGCCCCCGTTCCAGTTCTTGTTGTCGCTGGGATACACGTTCAGCAACAGACTGCCTTCGACGCGCTGGTTCAACACCCGATCCAGCATGACACGCAGCCCCTCAGATGGCACCGGATGCGTGCTTTTGACCGGCGATATGTGGCGCACCGTCCAGCTGCCCTCGGGCAAAGGCAGCCGCAACTCCAGCTCACCCATGAACCGCTTGGCCTTGAAATCAGCGACGCCTTGGACGGTTTGACCCAGCACCAGCGCAGTGGTCACTTGGGCCTGCGCGGGGGCCGTCACCAGCCACACCAAGGCGCACCACAAAGCAGATAACCAGGGGCGTGTTGTGTTCATATGAGCCGAGGCCAAGCTGGCGCTGCAGATTGATGTTTTTGATAGATTTATCAATCATACGGCCGCTTTGCCAGTTACGGCTGATCCGCCTCTCGCAGCCAAAGGTAGACCAAGGGAGCAAACGAGCCCACCACCAGCGTCGCCAACAGCCAGGGCCATGGGTTCTTGCCACGCGCCAAGGCGTCGCGCCACAACCAAACCAGCACCAGCCCGAGCGCGATCACCAGGTCCAGAAAAATCTGGCCTGATGCCCAGCTCTGCACCGCCGCCGAAAAAATGCCCATGACCCCGCCTTCGGCCACGGCCAAAGCGGTCACCACCGCCAGCGACACAAAAGCCACCGCCAACATCACCTTGCGCATGATTGGTATTCCTACGAACTCAGAGGCTGGAGAATGTAAGCCGCCCCTGGGCCCCGTCAAGCACCAATGCACAGCCCTGCCTTAGAGCCGCCAAAGCACCAAGCCCAAGCCCCGGTGGCCAGCACCACCAGGCTCATGTGCCAGCGAGGGGACGACTGGCTGCGCAACATGCGGCGCACATGCCGCAGCAGGCGTTCGCGCCTGGACGATTCACTGGCGATGGCTCAGTCGGTTGGGGTCCAGCGCACTTGAACGCGCTTCAAGTCGCTCTCGGTCCAGGCCCAAACCGCAGCAGACACCGCCGGTTCGCCCTGACCCTTGAGGTGGTTGATCTGGGCCGTGTGCACCTGATGGCCTGCAGGCAGTTGCGCCAGGGCCAGCTCTTGCGCTTTCTGGGTGTAAGGACTGCTCAACACACCTACCGCCACCTGGGAAAGCACCAGCGCGGCGCCACCCATGCCAGCGGCTATGCGCAGGTCGAGGCTGCGCCGCCACTGGCGGGACAGCACATCCATCGGGCGGGGCTGGCTGAGCTCCCTGGTCACCCACAGACACACGATGGCGCTCAACAAGGCTCCATACAGATCGGCACGCATCTCGGGGGCGTTAAACGTCCATTGCGCCCTCAACAAGTCCCAAGGCAGCAGCACCCATGCTTGCAACACGCCACCCAGCGCTGTCACGGCCAAAAACACCGCCATCCAACGCACAAACACGGCCGCGCCAAGGCTGTTTTGCAACAACAATGACGCTGCGCCAAACAACACCAGCGCACGCACTGGCCACATAATGCGGCTCGGCGTCCAAACAAGGTCCATCACAAACACCAGCACATCGATGGCACACAAGGCCATCAGCGCCCACCCGACCCGCCGCAGCACCACGGTGTGTGTGTCTTGTCCACTATTGGTCATCATCGCCCCTCACACAAGTCTTTCAGACCGCATCAATCTATCAGACCTTGTCGGATACGGATTCGGTATTTGTTGCCTTGACTCGCCCCAAAAAGGTCTCACACGCGATTGCAGCGACACCCGGCGCTGCACAGAATGCCTGGCAAGGAGACACCGCCTATGCCCACCTTCAGCACCCTGCGCATCGACACCGACGCGGCGCACCCGCGCATCGCCCGCCTGTTGCTCAACCGCCCAGAGCGGCTCAACGCGATCAACGACGACACCCCGCGCGAGCTGCGCGCGGCGGTGGAATGGGCCAACGCCAACCCCGAGGTGCATGTGATCGTGGTCGAAGGCGCGGGCAAAGGCTTTTGCGGTGGCTACGACTTGGCGCACTTTGGCGAAGGCCAGATCGACCACCCCTGCCAGCAAGAAAGCGCGCCCTGGGACCCGATGGTCGATTACGCCTACATGAAGCGCAACACCGACGACTTCATGGCCCTGTGGCGCAGCCCCAAACCCACGATTGCCAAGG
This sequence comes from Hydrogenophaga intermedia, assembly GCA_945869245.1. GTDB lineage: Bacteria > Pseudomonadota > Gammaproteobacteria > Burkholderiales > Burkholderiaceae_C > Hydrogenophaga > Hydrogenophaga intermedia_B. The sequence goes on along the minus strand of CAMBOY010000082.1, from coordinate 1,546 downwards.
TGCACGGCGCGGCAGTGGCCGGCGGCAGCGACATCGCCCTGTGCTGCGACCTGCTGGTGATGGCCGACGACGCACGCATCGGCTACATGCCGACCCGTGTCTGGGGCTGCCCCACCACGGCCATGTGGACTTACCGCCTGGGGCCGATGCGGGCCAAGCAGCTCATGTTCACCGGCGACGTGATTGACGGGCGCACCGCCGCCGCTTGGGGCCTGGCCAACGCAAGCGTTCCGGCCGACGAGCTAGAGACGGCCACCCTGACACTGGCCGAACGCATCGCCGGTGTGCCCAGCAGCCACTTGGCCATGCACAAGCTGGTGGTGAACCAAGTGCTGCTCACCATGGGGCTGGAGCAAACCCAAACCATGGCTACGGTGTTCGACGGCATCACCCGCCACAACCCCGAGGGCGTCTGGTTTCGCCGCTACGCGCAGGCCGAAGGTTTTAAGGCTGCGGTGCAGTGGCGCGACAGCGGGCGGCCGATTCCGGAAGGCGACGATGCCCGCGCGCGCATCGCGGAGCTGGAGGCGCAGTTGGCGCAGGCGCGCGCGCACGCCCAAAGACCGAGCGACTGAAGACCGTGGCGCGCACCGCTGGCGCCGTTATGCTTGGCCCCCATGTACGCCGCCTTCTTCGGTCTGTCTAAGCCGCCGTTTTCCATCGCGCCCGACCCGCACAGCGTGTTCCTGAGCCCGCGCCACCGCGAGGCCTTGGCGCACCTGCTCTACGGCGTACAAGACAGCACCGGTGGTGGTGTGGTGCTGCTCAGTGGCGACATTGGCACCGGCAAGACCACGCTGTGCCGGCACTTTTTGCAGCAGGTGCCCGCCCACTGCTCGGTGGCCTACATCTTCAATCCGCGCCTCACCGTGCTGGAGCTGCTGCAGGCGGTCTGCGACGAGTTCCATCTGCCACCGCTGCCCGAGGGCGAGGCGCCCACCGTCAAGCGGCTCATCGATCCGCTCAACGCCTTTTTGCTGCGCGAGCACGCCACCGGGCGCAACGCGCTGCTATTTATTGACGAGGCGCAAAACCTGCCCGCCGACGTGCTGGAGCAGCTGCGCCTGCTGACCAACCTGGAGACGGCCGAGCGCAAGCTGCTGCAGATCGTGCTGATCGGGCAGCCCGAGCTGCGCACCCTGCTGGCGCGGCCCGAGCTGGAGCAATTGGCCCAGCGCGTGATTGCGCGCTACCACCTGGGGCCGCTGGACGCTGCCGAGACACGCGACTATGTGGCGCACCGCATGCAGGCGGCCGGCCACCGTGGCCCCGCCGTGTTTGACAGCGCCGCGCTGGACGCGATGGCACGCCTGAGCCGGGGGGTGCCCCGCCGCATCAACCTCTTGTGCGACCGCGCGCTGCTGGGCGCTTACGCCCAGGGCCAGCGCCGGGTGAGCGCCGCCACGGTGCGCCAAGCGGCGCGCGAGGTGTTCGACACCGATGCCGCAACCCCGGTGCACCCAGCCAGACGTGGCGCTTGGGCGGTGGCGGCGCTGGCGGCGGCGGCTCTTGGCGCTGGCTTGGGCTGGGGTGCATCTTGGTGGCT
>CAMBOY010000081.1 GCA_945869245.1 Hydrogenophaga intermedia | reverse complement strand
CGCGGTGCCAAAACGTTTGGCCCAGTACGGCTTGTAGCTCGTGATGGGCTTGGCGTTGCGCGCGAAAAAAGAGACGTCGATGGGCGCGTTCATAGGGGGTTGGGGTGCCAAAAAAGCAACCCGCTAGTGTAAGTGGGCAGGGCGTTTTGCCCAAACCCACCACCCCGCCAGCGGCAGGGGCAAAGCCGTGCGGGCGTTCAATCGCCCATGACCACACCTTCGCGGCGCGGGTCGGCGCCGCCAAACCAGCCCCGGCCCTGCCGCTCAAGCTGCCGTTCAATGGCTTGCAGGCCGCTGGTCATGTCCATTTCGCGCACCTCGTGGCCTCGGGCCTTGAGCGCGTCTACCGTGGCCGCCGGGAAGCGCTGCTGCTCCAGCAGCGTCGGGCCGTTGAGCGAGCCAAAGTTGGGCAGGTTGATAGCCTGCTGGGCGTTGAGCCCCCAGTGCCACTGGCCCCACAGGGTTTTGGCGGTGTAGTGGATGATGAGCGCGCCACCCGGGCTGCCCAGCGTGCCCAGCAGTTGGCCACTCGCCTTGTCAAACACCAACGTGGGCGACATCGAAGAACGCGGGCGTTTGCCGGGCTCGACCCGGTTGGCAATCGGCTTGCCGCTGGCGTCGGTGGGCGCAAAGCTGAAGTCGGTGAGTTCGTTGTTGAGCAAAAAGCCCTTGACCATGAGGCGCGCGCCAAAGCCGGCTTCGATGGTGGTGGTCATGGCCACGGCTTTGCCCTGCGCGTCGACGATGCTGATGTGGCTGGTGCCGTATTCGGGCTGGTCGGGCATGGGCGCGTACGACACCTTTTGGCCTTGCGGCTGGCCCGGCGTGGCGGTTTTCATGGAGGTGGCGCCGATGAGTGCGGCGCGCTGGCGCAGGTAGTCGGGCGCCAGCAGGCTGTGCCAGCTGCCGGCCGGCGGGGCCACAAAAGCGGGGTCGGCCAGGTATTGCGCGCGGTCGGCAAAGGCCAGGCGGGCCGCCTCGGTGTAGTCGTGCAGCCAGTCGGCGCTGGGCAGGCCATTAACCAGCGGCGCTGTGGCGCCTGGGCGCTGCGCCAGCATGCCCAAGATTTGCCCAATGGCAATCGCGCCCGAGCTGGGCGGCGGAAAGCCGCAAATACGCAAGCTGCGCTGCGGCGCGGCGTGGTCGTGGCACAGGGGCTCGCGCACCACCGGCTGGTAGGCCTGCAGGTCGGCCAGGGCCAGAAGGCCTGGGTTGCTGGCGTGGCCGCGCACTTTGTCGACCACCGCCTGTGCCACCGCGCCGCGGTAAAAGACGTCCGGCCCTTGCTGGGCCACGGCGCGCAGCACCTGGGCCAGTTCGGGGTTTTTCAGCACATGGCCCACCGGCCAGGGCTCGCCCTTGGCGTCGTAAAAATAGGCCGCGGCGGTGGGGTCTTGTTTGAGCGCGGTCTCGGCCTTGAGCAAGGTGTGCAGCCGGGGGCTGACCGCAAAGCCGGCTTCGGCCAAAGCAATCGCGGGCTCAAACAGCCGCGCCCACGGCAGGCGGCCGTGCTGCTGGTGGGCCAGGTGCAGCATGCGCAGCACGCCGGGTGTGCCCACCGAGCGGCCGCCCACCACACCGGCCATGAACGGCATGGGTTTGCCATCGGGCTGCAGAAAGAGCTTGTCGGTGGCGGCGGCCGGCGCGGTTTCGCGTCCGTCAAACGCCTGGGTGCGCTGGCCGTCAAAGTGCATCAAAAACGCGCCCCCGCCAATGCCGCTGGACTGCGGCTCCACCAGCGTCAGCACCATTTGCACCGCAATCGCGGCGTCCACCGCCGAACCACCGGCCTGCAAGATGCGGTAACCCGCCTCAGTGGCCAGGGGGTTGGCCGCAGCCACCGCAAAACGCTGGGCGGCGTGGCCCGCACCGGGTGCGCGGGTGCCGGACGCGCCCTCGGGGTTGACCGGGGCGGCGGGCTGGCTGGGCAGCTGCTGGCAGGCCGCCAGCGCCAGGGCCGATGCGAGCAAAGCCAAGCGGGCGGCGGGCTTGCGTAGGGTGTGTGGGGTGCGGGTCATGGGCGGTCTCCTCCTGAAAGACACCCATTACATGCGCCCCGCCCCGCCAGAGCAAGCGGGAGCGCGACAGCACCGCGCGTCAGAGGATCTGCGCGGCCTCGTCAAACGCCAGGCGCGGGCCACGCGGGTGGATGCCGGCCGGATCGGCCACGCCCAGGTTGATCAGGAAATTGGCGCGCCAGCGGCCATCGGGGAAGAACTCGGCGTTGACCTTGGCGGGGTCAAAGCCGGACATCACGCCCACGTCCAGCCCCAGCGAACGCGCGGCCATGATCAGGTAGGCGCCCTGCAAGCTGCTGTTGCGAAACGCGGTGCTCTCGGCCAGCGCAGCGTTGCCTTCAAACAAAGGCTTGGCGTCGTAGGCCGGGAACTGGGTCGGCAGGTGCTCAAAAAAGCGGCTGTCTTGGGCCACGATCACGGTGGCGGCGGCGCTTTGTACCTGCGGCACATTGCCCGCCATCAGGGCCGGCAACAGGCGGGCTTTGGCGGCCTCGCTCTTCACAAAGACATAACGGCCAGGCTGGCCGTTGAATGCCGTGGGCGCCCATTTCAGCAGGTCGTACAGGGCCTTGAGGGTGTCGTCCGACACCGGCTCGGGACGAAAGGCGTGCACGGTGTGCGCCTGGCGAAACAGTTGGTCCAGGGCGGTGGCGGGCAAAACGGGTTTGGTGGGCATGGGGATAGACATCCAGAAAAACACAGGCTGCCGAGGATACCGGTTGGCAGTCACCGGCCGGGAACCAAGGGGCTCTCTTACAACGAGACCCTGACGGGAATCCTGACACATGAAACAGACCAGACGGTGAATATTCACTTTTTTATTACCTTCTGAAATCTACAATCTAGAAACTCATTTTTTCTATCTACACAAGATGAAACACTTAAAAAAAGTCGGCGTCGCACTTGCTTGTCTGGCGCTGCTGTCAGGGTGCGGTGGTGGTGGTGGTGGCGGCGGCACCGGTGGCGACTCGATTCCCGTCAGCGCACAGGGCTTCTGGTCGGGGTCCAACGGCGTGGGCGAAGACTTTCTGATGGCGGTGCTGCCGTCGGGTGAGACTTGGTTCGTGGGCACGCGAAACGAACGCCTGAGTTACATCATTCAAGGCGCGTCTTCGGCAGTCAACGGAGGTCAGTTCACCGTGAACAATGCGCGGCGAGTTGTGCTCGACCCAGCTTGGGCATCCACCGCGAGTTTTTTGACCGGTACATTGAATTCGGCAGACCGCTTGACCGTGAACGGTACGGCTCTTTCCTTTGACACTTCGTACAACACGCCGCTGACTTTTATGGATGTGGCTGACTCTTACAGCACCAGTGGTGTTTCGAGATTTGGGCAATCACCGAATGCGACTGTGACTATCTCAGCAGGAGGCGAAGTCTCCGCCACCAATTTAGGGGGAAATTGCACTGCGGCCGGTACATTGACCGCGACGGGCAAAGGCGTGATGAGCTTGTCCTTGACCTTCAACGGCTCCGCGTGTTCGATGGGCAACGGAACCACCACGCGCGGTATCGTGGTGTACGACGCTGAGGACCGTATGTTTACCGCTTTTTCCTTTAACGCCGACCTCAGCGACGGCTTCATTGCAGTGGGTGAGCGCCGCTAAAAGCCAGTGTTGACTGACACGCCAAACCGCCACCCTTGGGTGGCGGATTTTTTGCGTCTTGGCGAATCACTGACTCAAGCGCGACGAATAGCGGCACACCGCCGGGTCGAACCAAGTTTGAGAATACTCCACCACCACATTGGTGGGCGACCAAGACACGCGCTCAATAAAGCCGGCGCAGGCACCCACCGTCAGTTCGCAAGGCGGCACTACCCAGTCAGGGGCCGGAGCGGCGCTCAGGCGGTCTTCCACCCGGGCGATCCACACGCCAAAACGCTCTTGGTAAAACAGGTACATCGAGTCGCCCAGGTCCTGCGCGCTGAGTTGGGGGCACTGCGCGGCGTCGAACCAGATTTCCTCCAACGCCACCGGCTGCTGGCTCAAAAAACGCAGGCGCCGCACGCGCCAGGCCTCGGCGCCGCCCTCGCCCAGCGCCGGCACATGCGCGGGCCGGCTGTGGCGGCTCACGTCCAATATGTGGGCGGTGGGCAGGCCCGGGCCGGTGGTCAGCTCCAGGCGAAACAGTTCGTATATGCGCTGCGTGCCCGTCACTTGTTTTACATAGGTACCCGAGCCCTGAATGCGCTCCAGCACCCCCTGCTCGGACAGCAGCGCCAGCGATTTGCGCAGCGTGCCCACGGCCACGTCCAGCGTTTGGGCCAGTTCGGCTTCGGTGGGCAGGCGTTCGCCCTCGCGCCAGTAGCCGGCCTTGATCTGGCGGGCCAGCAGTTCGGCAATTTGCAGATACACCGGCAGGGGTTTGGCGGGCGTGGGGCTGGGCATGCGGGCGAGTATCGCAAAAGCCACACCCATCGGTGGAAACCCTCGCATTGATCCGCATCAATTCATATACTATTCATTCATGTTTAACGCGAGGTGATTCATGAGCATCGTCCCCGTCAAAGGCGCCGACATTCAGGGCGCTGAAGTGGCCTGGTTTGCCCCCCTGTGCTCTGACGACTTTCAACACTTGGGTGTGCCCGATGGCGATTTGCGCAGCAGTTGGGCCAACACCAGCCGCATCGCCCAACGCGCCGACGAACTGGGCTTTCGCAACATTTTGTGCCCGTCGTCCTACCAAGTGGGGCAAGACACGCTGACCTTTGTGGCCGGCATGGCGCCGCAGATCAAGCGCATGAATATGCTGGCCGCCATCCGCTGCGGCGAGGTGCAGCCCGCCATGCTGGCGCGCACCGTAGCCACGTTGGACCACATGTTGGAGGGGCGCCTGACGCTCAACGTGATTTCGTCCGACTTTCCTGGTGAGGTGGCCGACAGCGCCTATCGCTACCGCCGCAGCTGGGAGGTGGTGGAAATTTTGAAGCAAGCCTGGACCCAAGACCAGATCAACTACGAAGGCCAGATTTACAACCTCAAGGGCCTGCCCACCGACCCGGTGCGCCCCTACCAAACCGGCGGCCCGCTGCTGTACTTTGGTGGCTACAGCCCCGACGCGCTGTAACTGTGCGGCGCGCACTGCGACACCTACCTGATGTGGCCCGAGCCCAAAGAGGTGCTGGCCCAGCGCATGCGCGACGTACACGCCCGCGCCGAGAAGTACGGCCGCGTGCTGGACTACGGCCTGCGGGTGCACATGATCGTGCGCGACACCGAAGCCGAGGCGCGCGAATACGCCCGCGAGCTGGTGTCCAAGCTCGACGACGACAAGGGCCGCGAGATTCGCCAGCGCGCGCTCGATGCCAAGAGCCTGGGTGTGTCGCTCCAAAGCGCCAACCGCGACATCGCCGACGACGAGGGCTACATTGAGCCGCACCTGTGGACCGGTGTGGGCCGCGCGCGCAGCGGCTGTGGCGCCGCGCTGGTGGGCAGCGTGGACCAGGTGCTGAGCACCATCCACGACTACCAAAAAATGGGCATTCGCGCTTTCATCTTCTCGGGTTACCCACACCTGCAAGAATGCGAGATGTTTGGCACCAAGGTGCTGCCGCACCTGCAAACCGTGTCGCTCGCCCACGCATACGGCCGCGTGCCCGCCACCACGCCCGCCACGCCTTTGGGCACCGGCGTGCGCCGCTGAATTTTTTACAGAAACCACTCACCCCACATGAACCGCATCACCCTGCCCAACGGCCGCAGCCTGAGCCAGATGGCCTATGGCGTCTGGCGCCTGTCCGAAGCCAGCGACACCAGCGTCAACGCCAACCTCGCGCGCATCGACGCCTGCTTGGCCCAAGGCATCACCACCTTTGACCACGCCGACATCTACGGCGACTACCGCTGTGAAGCGCTGTTTGGCGAGGCCATCAAGGCCCGCCCTGCCCTGCGCGAGCAGATGGAAATCGTCACCAAAACCGACATCATGCTGCTGTCGCAGCAGTGGCCCAGCACCCGGGTGAAGCACTACGACACCTCGCCCGCTCACGTCACAGCCAGTGTGGACCGCTCGCTGCAGCGCATTGGCGTGGACGTGATCGACCTGCTGCTGATTCACCGCCCCGACCCACTGTGCGACGCCACCGCGCTGGGTGCCTGCTTGGACGGCCTGATCGACAGCGGCAAGGTGCGTGGTGTGGGTGTGTCCAACTTCATGCCTTGGGATGTGGACCTGCTGCAGTCGCGCATGCAGCACCGGCTGCAGACCAACCAGATTGAGCTGAGCCTGCTGCACACCGCGCCCTTCATCAACGGGCAAATTGCCCATGCGCAGCAGCACCACATGCCGGTGATGGCCTGGTCGCCCTTGGGTGGCGGCCGTTTGCACAGCCAAGCCGCGCAGGCCGGCACCGCCGCTGCGCGGCTGGCGCCCAAGTTGGCCGAGCTGGCCCAAGCCAGCGGCACCGACACCACCGCCGTGGCCATGGCTTGGCTGATGCACCACCCCGTTGGCGTGTTGCCGGTGATGGGCAGCAACCAGCTCGAGCGCATTGGCGCCTTTGCCCAGGCGCTGACGGTGCCGATGGACCGCCAAACCTGGTACGAGCTGTACGAACTCGCCAACGGCCACGAAGTGCCTTAAGCGCCCACAGCGCCACGCACGCCCCACCGAAAGCCACCTCATGCGCCACCTGCCCGACACCATGCCCGCCACCGCCCCCGTGCCCGTTGTCAACCAAGACCCTGCGGACTACCGCAAAGCCTTGTCGTGCTTTGCCACCGGCGTCACGGTGGTCACCACCCGCTGGCAAGACAGCGACTGGGGCATGACCTGCAACTCGTTCTCGTCGGTGTCGCTGGAGCCGCGCCTGGTGCTCTGGAGCATCCGCAAAGCCGCCAGCAGCCTGGAGGCGTTTACCCAGTCGGGCGGCTTCACGGTGAACGTGTTGTCGCAGCCGCAACAAGCGCTGGCGCGCCAGTTCGCCACCGGCGACATGGCCGCGCGCTTTGCCAATGTGCCGGTGCAGCGCCAGGCCGGCGACCGGCTGCGCTTGAGCGAATCCCTGGCGTGGTTTGACTGCTCGCTGCACCAGCTCGTTGACGCGGGCGACCACCACATTGTGATTGGGCAGGTGCAGGACTTTGGCTGGCGCGACGCCGCCGCCCTGGGCTTTTGGCGCAGCCAGTTCGGACAGTTTCAGGTCGCACCATGATGCCGCTGTGGATGCTTTACCTGCTGGTGGGCGCAGCGGGTGGCTTTACTGCGGGCCTGTTTGGCGTGGGTGGCGGTTTGGTCATTGTGCCCACCCTGTATTTTTTGTGGCGCACCGACCCGGTGCTGGGTCCGCAGGTGATGCACTTTGCGGTGGCTACGTCGCTGGCGTGCATCGTCATTACCTCGGTCACCAGCTCGTGGGCGCACTGGCGCGCCAAACGCATGCAGTTTGAACGCCTGCCCTGGTTGGCCGGTGCGGTGAGTGCCGGCGCGGTGTCGGCGGTGTTGTTGGCCAACTGGATGCCCACCGCCTGGCTCAAGATCGGCTTTGGTTTGTTTGCCTTGGCCACTTGCCTGACGCTGCTGCGCAAAAAAGCCAACGAGGTCAGCAAACCCGCCCCGGCCCGTGGCGAACTGCTGGGCGCTGGCACCTTCATCGGGCATTTGTCGACCCTGCTGGGTGTGAGCGGCGGCGCCATGACCGTGCCTTATCTGGTGCTGCGCGGCACCGACATGCGCCAGGCCGTGGTGGTGAGCTCGGCGGTGGCCATTCCGATCTCGTTCATTGGTGCGGTGGGCTTGGGTATCACCGGCCCCACCACCATCCACACTTGGGGTTATGTGCACCTGAGCGCTTTTGTGGGCATCAGCGTGGTGAGCATGTTTTTTGCCAACTGGGGCGCCAGCCTGTCGCAGCGCATGGACAAGCGCAAACTGCAACTCGCGTTTGCTGGCTTTCTGGCGCTGGTGGCGCTGCACATGCTGGGCTTCTGAGCCGGTTCAGGGCGCGCTCGCCAAGGCGATGTCTGCAGTGTCCAGGGCCAATGCGATGGAGCGGTACAGGTCGGAAGTCAGAGATTGCCGGCCCTTGTGCAAGTCGTTGATCCACAGACTCACCTCCAGCTCGGCGCGATCGGCATACACACCCGTGAGAAACACGGTCTGTGGTTTGTCGACCAAGGTGCGCGGGTGTGCCCGCAGCACCGCCACAATCAGGTCGGTGGCCTCGTCAAAGCGCGCCACATCGGACAAAGCCACTTTGAACGACACCCGATAGTCGTTGTTGCTCAGGGTGTGGTTCTGCAACACACCTTTGGTGATGAAACTGTTGGGAATCAGGCTCTCGGTGCCCACCCCATCGCGAATCACAATGGCGCGGCTGGTGAGCCGATCCACCCGACCAAACACCCCATTGATGGTGACGTAGTCGCCAGGCTTGATGGCACGCTCAAACAGCAGATACACCCCACTGAAGAAGTTCAGCACCACTTCTTGCAAACCAAAACCCAGGCCAATGCCCAGCGCGGCACCAAAGGCCGACAGTGTGGCCGCTTCAATGCCCGAGCCCACCAACACGCCCACCACGGTCACCAAAAACAAGGTCACGGTGAACAAGCGGGTGAGGATCAGCGCGTCGTTGTCGGCAATGCCCTCGCGCGACTGGTACTTCTCTAGACCCCAGGCGACCATTTCCGAGAGTTGCCCAGCCACCGCCAGCGCCAGCACCGCCATCGACACCCCACCCACAATGTTCATGCCCTTGAACACTTGGTTGCCGACCGAAAACTCGATGCCCTGCACCGCCATCTTGAGCGGGTGGAACAAGCCAAAAAAGGCCAATACCGCCGTCAGCACCAGCGCCCACTCGATCAGAAACACAAAGAACTGCAGAATCTGATGGGCCCGCATCACCTTACGAAAAAACCAGCTCGCCAGACGCACACCCAGCACCAGGGCGGTGAGCAAAAACACCTCGGCCAGCACCCGCACATCGGCCCGCTCGGCGCCCATGAGGTGCAGCACCAGCAAGCACGCCAGCAATGTGCCCGTGACCAGCAAGGCGGGCCCCACGATGGCCACAAACGAGCGCAGGCGCGGCGACTTGCCCTGCAGCGCGCCACCGCCCGACGCAAACAGCCGGTAACGCCACCAGTACGCGCCACCGAGCAAGCCAATGCACACGGCACACTGAAGCCAGAAGCTCCAGCCAGGCATGGTCAGGTAGGCGTCGTAGGCCACCGAATGGAAAAAGCCCTTGCCGTCGAGCGTGCGCTCCAAACTGTCGACATTGACCGCAATGGTGCTCATGCCACCCCCAGTTCAAAAAGAGAAACGTCGACCCAGCTGCAAAAACACATTGCGGCTGCCTTGCGAACCCTTGGCCACACCGACGTAGATGTCGCCAATCTTGCTGTCGACCGCTAGGAACACGCCCAGGCTGTGTTTGGCTTTGAAGCCGTCGCTGGTCTCCCACGCGTCGCCGGTTTCCCCGATGACGCCCAGGTAAGCCCGCTGCCGCAGCAAGCCCCCATCGGTCAGGCGGTACATATAGGTGGCGCTGCCCATCAGCAGGCGGTCACCACCCAGCTCGGCCAGGCGGTAGGCACTCAAGCGCTGAAAGCCCCCCAAATACAGAAACGAAGGGGTGGTGCAGTTGGTGCAATCAAAAGCGGTTTCCTCGGCGCCCAGATGCAGCCCCAGGTTGAGCACATGTCGGCCCCACTGGGTGGCCCAGCGGGCGTTGGCCTGCAAGCCTTGGTACTGGCCACGGCGCAGGCTGCTTTCCCACTGCGCATTCACCGCATAACCGCTGGTTGGAAAACTCACCGAGTCGAGCCGATCGGTGGTCCACTGCATGCGCCAGCCGCCGTACGAGTCGGAGAAGTCCTCCAACGGCTCCACAAACGGTGGCAGCTCTGGGTCAATCACCAGACCGACTAAGCGTGCGGAGTCCACCTTGTACGACAGTTGGCCGGCCATCAAGCCCAGGCGCAGCGTGGTGTCGCGCGACAGGTCGTAAGCCACGCCCACACCGGCGCGGGTGCGCTTCAGGTCATAGCTGGCGATCTTGCCGCGCCCATTGAGCGCCTGAAACCGAGCCGGCACATAAAAGGGAATGGTCTGCATGCCCAACTCGGCGTAGGCCTCACCGCGCAGGCCTTGGGCCAGGCGCTGGCTCAGCCGCACCCCAAAATCGTTCTGCGAACCCAGGCGCGCGTCCACCGCCAGTTCGGTGCCGCTCTCGGTCAACCAGGGCCGCCGATAACCCAGCCCCAGCGAAAACTGCTGCACCCCGTCCAGCTCGGTGAAAAAGCCCAAACTGGTCTTGAAGAAATGCGGACCGTAGGCTTTTTCCGTGACCTGCACTTCCAAGGCGTAACGCTCACCGCCCAAGTGGTCGAGCTTGTAGCTCACTTGCTCAAAATAGCCCTCGGTGTAGAGCTGATCGACCAAGTCGCCCAACACTTTCGGGTCGTGCGCCTGGTTCAGCACATCGGCAAAAAAGCGCTGCACATAGGCCGCCGGCACGGTTTGCTGCCCCTTGACCCGAATCTCGGCGATGCGCACCTCGCGCTCGTTGAAAGCCGGGGCGGCGCGCTGGGGCGCCTCCTGACCACCGCGCGCGGCCGCTACGCGCTGCGCCAAGCGCTCAAACCCCACCCGCTGCGCACCAATGGCCGTCTCGCCGCGCGCGATCACCTCAGCCGAACGCCCGAATTCGGCAAAACCCACATCGCTCAAGGCCGGACTCACCAACACATCGGTCGGCCGCAATAGCGCCAGGTTGCGCCGCTCGTTCTGGCGAATCAGCAAGGTGATCATGTGGTTGGCCACCGCCAGCGCGTGGCCTGGCTCTGGGTCTTTGGCGCCCTCATCCGCCCCCAGGTACGACGCCACCACCACATCGGCGCCTTCTTGTAGCGCCACCTCCACCGGCAAATTGGCCACCAGCCCGCCGTCCACATACACCTCGCCGTTGATCTCCACCGGCGCAAACACACCCGGCGCGGCCATGCTGGCGCGAATGGCCAAATCCAGCCCACCCTTGTCAAACACTTGGGTGGCGCCGTCGCGGTAGCGGGTGGCCACCGCGCGGAACGGAATTTTGAGCTGGTCAAACGACACCGACGGCGGCACTTGGGCCAGCAATTGCTGCAACAGCGCCAGAAAACGCTGGCCGTCGCTCACACCCCGCGCGAACGACAAGCCACCGTCTTTGATGCCAAACTCG
>CAMBOY010000080.1 GCA_945869245.1 Hydrogenophaga intermedia | reverse complement strand
ACCCTGGGCCCAGTTTTGCCAGGATGGCGCAGAGCGCCCAAAGCGGTTGACAAACTCCAGCGCGCGCGACTCAAACACATCGCTTTGTCCAGTGGCGCGGTACAGGTCCAGCAGAGTCAGCCAGACCTCGATGTCTTGCTCGCCACCTTCTTGACCCACCACCAACAACAAATGCAGCTCGGCTCCCATGTCGTCGCCCGACGCAAAGGCCTTGGCGGCGGCGTGGATGCGCTGATCAGAAGCCAATGCGGTGACCGCCGCCACGCCGCTGGCCACCGGCATGATCTCGGTTTTCTGGAAATGCGGCGCGGTATCGGCGGGGTCTTGCGACAGCACCCGCTGCGCAATCTGCACCGTGTCGACCGCTGCGCCGGCCTCGGGTTTTTTGCGCCACCAATGGCGCGACATTTCTTCTTCGATGGCGTCGATTTTTTTCAGCGTCTGCGCGCGATCTTCCGACTCCAGCGGCACATGGGTCTGCAGCACTGAGGGGCTGGCCTCGGCAGCGCCCTCGTCGTGACCGCCTTGTTGCCGAATTTTGCGCAGGTACTCGAACTCGCGTTTGCGCACCATGTCGTTGTGGCGCCGCGCTTCGATCAAGTCTTTCAACGCTTCTTTGGTGTACTCGCCGCCCCTGTCGCCAGACGACTTCTCCAAATCGGCCCAGGTGGTCCTTGGTTTAGACACAAGCGCCCTCCGCGCACACAGCGCGACACCAACCGGAGATCCGATCCATGGCTACCCACCTGCCCCGCCTGGCCATCAATCCCCAAACATCTTTTGCTTGAGTTCGCGGCGCTGCTGGGCTTCCAGCGACAAGCTGGCGGTGGGACGGGCGAGCAAACGCGGCACACCAATGGCCTCACCGGTTTCGTCGCAGTAGCCGTAGTCGTTGGCGTCGATGCGGGCGATCGACTGCTCGATCTTCTTGAGCAGCTTGCGCTCGCGGTCGCGGGTGCGCAACTCCAGCGCGTGCTCTTCTTCGATGGTGGCGCGATCGGCCGGATCGGGCACTACCGCCGTGTCTTCGCGCAGGTGCTCAGTGGTTTCACCCGCATTGGCCAGCATGTCGGCCCGCAACAAGCTGAGCTTGCGCCGGAAGAACGCCAGCTGCACATCGTTCATGTACTCACTGTCGGGCATGGACAGAATGTCGGCGTCAGTCAGTTCTTCCAAGTTGAGCTTCTTCCAGTTGTCGGCCCGCTTGGGGTCTTTCTTTACAGCGAAGGCTTGGGCAGTGGGCATGATCACAACTCGTTCGTTGGCAGCAGAAAAAGTGGCCTTGGCCGCGTCGGGTGCGTGAGACGGCAGCACTTCGGGCTGGCTCATCTGCTCCATCATCACCTTCTTGGCGGCCCGCTTGCCCAAGGGTTGCGGGGTCTCGATGGTGGCCCCGACTTTGGGCAAAGCGAAAGGCGCGGATTGTACGGGCGCTGCAGCGGCTGGCTTTTTTGCCACCGCTTTGGGCTCGGCAACTGGGGGCGTGGGCTTGGCCTTGAGTGGCGCAGGCGCAGCTTTAGCGACCGGCTTGGCGCTCGGCGTTTTGCCAGCGGGGGTCACAGCGGCTTTGCTGGGCGCCGCTGCCGGCTTGGCCGGCTTGACCACCGCAGCCCGTGCAGCAGGCTTGGCCACCGGCTCGGGCTTCTTGGCGACAGGAGTTTTGCCAGCGGGCTTGCTGGCGACCTTGGCAGCCGGTGCTTTGGCTGCTGGTGCTTTGGCTGCTGGTGCTTTGGCTGCTGGTGCCTTCGCGGCTGCGCTTTTCGCCGCTGCAGGTTTGGCAGCTGGGCTTTTGGCTGTCGAGACAGGTGCTTTGGCGGCGCTTTTGACCACGGGCTTGGGCACTGCCTTGCTGGCCGCTTTGACCACCTTGCTCGGCGCGGGCGCCGCTGCGACGGGCTTGGCCTTGGCGGCGGGTTTAGCCACCGCCGCAGGCTTGCTGACGGCTGCGGTTTTGCCGACTGGGCTGCGGCCAGCGGCTTTGGCAGCTGGCGCTGCGCCGACGGTCTTGCGGGAAGCGGCTTTCACAAGGTGTCTCCTATCGGATCCAGATGAACGGGACATGGGATCGGCGGTCGATCCCGCAGTTATACCGCCATTGGCGAGCGGCCCCGCTGCGGACTGTGCCACGGTGGCGGATCCGGCAGGGAAACCCAGACCACGCAGGATAGAGAGCAGAATCATCTCGGTGTGTCCTTGTGGTCGCCGCTGGATGTGTTCAGGCCAGCGCCTGATCAAGCCCCTGCACCAGAATATCCCGGGGCAGGTCGATGCCAATGAACACCATCTTGCTGACCCGGGCTTCGCCTTCGACCCATTCGGGCCCGAGGTCGCTGCCCATGAGTTGGTGCACCCCTTGGAAGATCACCTTGCGGTCGGTGCCCTGCATGTGCAGCACACCCTTGTAGCGCAACATGCGCGGTCCATAGACCTGCACGATGGCACCCAGGAAATCTTCCAGCTTGGCGGGGTTGAAGGGACGGTCCGAGCGGTAGACAAAGCTCTTCACGTCGTCGTCGTGGTGATGGTGGTGGCCGTGACCATGGCCGTGTGCGTGCGAAGGGTGGTCGCAGTGCTCACCGTGCTCGTGGTCATGATCGTGGTGGGCATGGTCATGGCCGTGATCGTGGTGATCGTGACCGTGGTCGCTGTGACCACCCAGAAAATCCGGGTCGATGTCGAGCTTGGCGTTGAGGTTAAAGCCGCGCAGATCGAAGACCTCGCGGATCGGCACCTCGCCAAAATGCGCCCGCGCAATCGGGGAGCGCGGGTTCATGTGCTTGAGTCGATGGGTCAGCGCATCGAGCTCGTCGGCCGACACCAGATCGGCCTTGCTGATGAACAGGCGGTCGGCAAAGCCCACCTGGCGGCGCGCTTCTTGGCGGTCGTTGAGTTGCTGGGCTGCGTGTTTGGCGTCCACCAGGGTCACCACCGCGTCGAGCAAATACTGCTCGGCCACTTCGTCGTCCATGAAGAATGTCTGCGCCACGGGGCCAGGGTCGGCCAGACCAGTGGTCTCGATCACCACCCGCTCAAAATCGAGTTCGCCTTTGCGCCGGCGCGTGGCCAGGTCGGCCAAGGTGGCGCGCAGGTCGTCGCGAATGGTGCAGCAGATGCAGCCATTGCTCATCTGGATGATGTTTTCGGTGGTGTCGGCCACCAAGATCTCGTTGTCGATGTTTTCTTCGCCGAACTCGTTTTCCACCACCGCAATCTTCTGGCCATGCGCTTCGGTCAACACGCGCTTGAGCAGCGTGGTCTTGCCCGAACCGAGGAAGCCGGTGAGGATGGTGGCAGGAATCAGCGACATGAACAGACTTCCACAAAAAGAGCGCGCTTCAAAACAGCGGGGGAGTGTAGTGCAGTTGGGCACGCAAGCCCATGACACCGCTCGTAATCTAACTTTTTCTCACAATCGCAAGCCCTTTGAGGTACTCACCCTCGGGAAAGCGCAAGGTCATGGGATGGTCGGGCGCGCCGCCCAGCCGCTGCACGATTGCGCCGTCCACGCCGGCATCGGTGCCGGCCGAGGCCACAATTTTCTGGAACAGCTCCACCCCAATGCCGCCCGAGCACGAAAAAGTGAACAACACACCGCCCGGGTTGAGCAGTTGCAGGCCGAGGCGGTTGAGGTCTTTGTACGCGCGCGCGGCCCGCTCGGCATGGGCGACCGTGGGTGCCAGCTTGGGCGGGTCGAGCACGATGGCGTCAAAACGCCGGCCTTGCGCCAAACAGTCGCGCAGCGAGCGGTTGACGTCGGCGTCCAGCACCGGTGCGCGGGTCGCGTCAAAACCGTTGAGCGCCACATTGGCCTGCAAGCGCGCCAGCGCCGGGCCCGAGGAATCGATGGAGACGACCTCCTGCGCACCGGCGTGCAGCGCGGCTACGGTGAAGCCCCCGGTGTAGGAAAAGCAGTTGAGCACCGAGCGCGCGCCCAACTGACGCACCCACTGGTGGCAGGCCAAGCGGCTGTCGCGCTGGTCCAGATAAAAGCCGGTCTTGTGGCCCAGCGCAATGTCCAGGCCCAGTCGCCAGTGGTGCTCCGTCAGCACCAACTCGGTCGGGCCGCTGCCGCGCAGCCAGCCCGTGGCTGGTGCCAAGCCTTCGAGCTGGCGCGCGCTGGTGTCGGAGCGTTCGTACAGACGCTCGCAGCCGGTCAGCGAAAGCAGCGCGTCGGCGATCACCGGCTTGAAGCGCTCGACCCCAGTGGCACCAAACTGGGCCACCAAGGTGTCGCCGTAGCGGTCAACGATCAAGCCAGGTAGGCCGTCGGATTCGGCGTGCACCAGGCGAACGCCGTCGCTGGCGATCTGCCAGCCGGTGCGCAAGGCAATGGATTGGCGCAGCCGCTCACGCAGGAAATCGGCGTCGATGCGCTGGTCTGGCTCAAAGCTCCAGACCCGCACCCGGATGCGCGAGCTGGGCGAACACGCACCCCAGGCCAAGAACTGCCCATCGGCGGACTCGACCCGCACGGTCTCGCCGGGGTCGGCGCTGCCTTTGCCAACCGCGCCATCAAACACCCAGGGGTGCCCGCGCAAGAGCGATTTTTCTTTGCCGGGCTTGAGTCGTATGCTTTTCATGGGGCCGCATTGTGCCGCTTGGCACAGAGTGCGGCGCGCTCAGGGGCGCAGATAGACAAAGCCCTCTTTGGCCTGCAGACGCGCCACCTCGGCCACGCCCGAGGGCACGGTCTTGGCTTCCATCAGCAATTTGTCGGCGCTGATCTTGCGCGACACCAAGGTGTTGTTGCACACGCGGAACTCCACGCCTTTGGACGCCAGATCGGCCACACCACCGGCAAAGGGCTGGTCCATCTGGTTGGTGGCGCCGTCGAGCAAAAAGTCGATACCCAGACCATGGGTGACCACCACAATCTTGGCCTTGGGGTCGGCCGCCAGATGGTTGCGGATGTTGTTGATGGCACGCGAAGCCTGCGGAATGCCTTCGCTCATGTGATAGACCGTCTTGATGGCCTCGTCGGCGTAGGCGGCGGTGGACAGGGCCAACGACAGCAACAGGGCTTTCAACACGGACAGTGGCTTGAACATCTGAGTCTCCTTGGGGTAATACATCCAGGGGGTATGCCCTGATGGTCCCGTATTGTGCCGCCAATTGGGGCACACCGGCACACCATGCCACGACGCCCTGCGCCTCAAGGCTTGCTGCGCCGTGCTCGGGGGTGGGCAGCGTCGTACACCTTGGCCAGGTGTTGAAAGTCGAGCCGGGTGTAGACCTGCGTAGTGCCGATGTTGGCGTGGCCCAGCAGCTCTTGCACCGCGCGCAAATCGCCGCTGCTCTGCAACACATGGCTAGCAAAGGAATGGCGCAGCATGTGGGGGTGCACCGGGGTGTTGACGCCCGCCTTGAGCCCCAACTGCCGCAAGCGCAGCCGCAGGTGCTGGGGCGTGAGCCGCTGGCCACGCTGCCCGACAAACAGCGCCGCCACATCGGGCGCCCAACCGTCTCGGGCGGTGAGCCAATCGCGCAAGGCCTGCACCGCCGCCCGCCCCAGAGGCACGCTGCGGCGCTTACCGCCCTTGCCCAGCACAAACACCTCGGCTTCGCTCAGGTCGATCCAGCCGCGCGCCTCGGCGCTGGCCTGAACGTCGAGCCCCACCAACTCGCCAATGCGCAGGCCGCAGCCGTACAGCAGCTCGGCCACCGCGTGGTCGCGCGCGGCCAGCGCCGGGTCGTCGTCGGGTTCCAGGTGCGCGGCCAATTGCACCGCTTGGTCCACCGGCAAGGCCTTGGGCAAAGGCTTGCGCGCTTTGGGCGCGCGCACGTCTTGCACTGGGTTGTGGCCGATCAGGCCTTCGCGCCCCAACCAGAGAAACAGCCCACGCCAGCTGGAGAGCACCCGCGCAATGCCGCTGGGCGTTCGCCCGCCGGCGTGCATGCGCGCCACCGCGCGGCGAATGTGGGCCGGCTGCAGCCGCAGCAGGTCCAAGCCGGGCTCTAGCACCTCGGTGGCCAGGCGCTGCAGGTCTTCGGTGTAGAGCGCCAGTGTGCGCTCGGCCAGGCGCTTTTCTACCTGCACATGGCACAGGTAGTTGTGCAGGTGCCGCGCGTCGTCGGCGCTGAGTGTGGCGGGCCAGTGCATGCGAGGGCCGCCAAAGACGCTTAAGCGACCGGGTACAGCCGCGACAGCGCCGCGCCCGCCATGTCGGCAATGCGCAGCAAAAAGTCGGTGCCCATGTCGGCGGTGAACCGCTGCGCGTCGTCCGACGCCAGCAACAGCGCACCCACCACCGGCCCGCCCACCGCTGCGCGCAGCGGCACCACCGCCAGCGAGGCGGCCAGCACACCGGGCGCCAGGCAGGGACGCAGCGCCTGCGACAACCCGGCCTCAGGCGTGAGGCCACACACCGGCTCGGTGAGCGCCTGCAATTGGTCTTGCAACGCGCTGTCCAGCGGCGCAGCAGCGGCCAAGCCCGCATAAGCCGGATCCACACCCCACAGCCGCAGCACCGCTTGCGGCAGGGCAAAGCGCTGCTTCATGTCCTCGCACAAGGTCGGGGGCAGATCGGCTGGCTCGCGCACCCGCAGCAGCACTTCCACCCAGCCCAGCAGCTTGTCGGTGATGGACGCGTTTTCGTGGCCATGTCGAATCATGCCCACCGCCTTCATCTCCAGCGTCTTCATCTTCTCGCGCAGGATTTCCACCTGGCGCTCCTGCAGGCTCACCGCCCGGGCGCCGTGCGGGCTCACCAATTGCACGCCCGACAACACAGCGGCGTACCGCTCAAAGAAATCGGGGGTGTTGAGCAGGTAATTGGCGATGTCGCCTTCGGTGATCGGAGCCAGGGTGTGTTCGTCGGGTGTGGTCATGGTGGTGGATGTCAAAGATCGGGAACGTCGATGGTGCCTTCAAACACGCGGGTGGCCGGACCGGTCATGCACACCGGTTGGTGCAGGCCGGCCGAAGCCTGCCATTCGATGGTGAGCACGCCGCCTCGGGTGTGCACATCCACCCGCTCGTCCAACCAGCCTTGGCGAATACCCGCCACCACCGCTGCGCACGCGCCCGTTCCGCAGGCCAGCGTTTCGCCCGCGCCGCGCTCGTACACCCGCAGACGCACCTCGCTGCGTGAGACCACCTGCAAGAAGCCTGCGTTAACTCGGCGCGGAAAGCACAGGTGGTTTTCGATCTGCGGACCCCAGGTAGCCACGGGAGCGGTGTCCACATCGTCCACCCGCAACACCGCGTGCGGATTGCCCATGGACAGCACCGCCACCTCGGCCACCGCACCGTTGTGCAGCGGCAGCGGCCAGCGTTCGAAACCGCCCGAAGGCAGCGGCGACAGACCCTGAGGATCAAAAGGCACCTGGGGCAGATCAACAATCGGCGCCCCCATGTCCACCCGCACCCGGCCATCGGGCTCGGCCAAGAGGCTGATGTCGCCGTGCTTCACGCGCACCCGCACCGGGTTGCGCGCGGTCAAGCCTTGGTCTTGCACATAGCGCACAAAACAGCGCGCGCCATTGCCACAGTGCTCCACCTCGCCGCCATCGGCGTTGTGGATCACGTATTCAAAATCGACCGCCTCGCTGGGCGCGGGGCGCACACTCAAAATCTGGTCGGCGCCCACACCAAAATGGCGATCGGCCAGCCAGCGGTATTGGGCTTCGGTCAGGCCGAAGCGGCCCCGGGTTTCGTCGAGCACCACAAAGTCGTTGCCCGCGCCCTGCATTTTGGTGAACGGTATGCGCATGGATGGGATTATCCGCCTTGGCGGCACAATCGCCGGCATGGTCCGACCCACACAACTCCTTCACCCTGCCCGCGCTGTGGCGCCCCTGCGCGCCGCCGCCACCGTGCTGCTGCTGCGCGATGGCGCCCAAGGCCTCGAAGTGCTGATGACGCGCCGCTCCATGCACGCGAGTTTTGCGCCTGGCGCTTATGTGTTTCCCGGCGGCGGCATCGACGCGGCCGACGCCCAGTGCCACGCCCAATCCACCCGGCGCGCCACCCAGAGCGACTTGCACCTGACCCAGGCGATTGCCGCCATCCGCGAGAGCTTTGAAGAACTCGGCGTGTTGCTGGCGCGCCGCGTGGACTGTAGCCACCTGCGCACCGAAGACATCGCCGCACTCGACCGCAAAGCCCCGTTTGCCGCGCTGTGCGCCGCGCATGGGCTCACGCTGTCGGGTGCCGAGGTGTTTGTGCTGGCGCACTGGATCACCGACCGCGACCTGCCCAAGCGATTTGATGTGCCCTTTCTGGTCGCGCGCATGCCCGAAGGCCAGGAGCCGGTGGCCGATGAATCGGAACAGTTCGAGCCGGTCTGGGTGCGCCCGGCCGACGCGCTGGCCCGGCACGCGGCAGGCCAGTTTTTCATCATCTTCCCCACTATTCGCACGCTGGACCGGCTGCAGGCCTATGCCACGGTGGACGCGGTGCTGGCCGCATGCTCGGCCACGGACGAGCCCCTGTTCACCAGCTGCCCGCGCGCTGGCCTGATGCACGGCAAAGAGTCGCGCCACATGGAGCACGAAGCGCCCTTTGGCGAACTGGCACTGACCTGCCCGGATGGGCAGATCGTGCACGAACTGGCCTGGCAAACCGAACGGCCTGTGGCGCTGATGAAGAATGTGCAGCGCCTGACCGCACCCAACCCCGGTTTCATGACCGGCCCCGGCACCAACAGCTATGTGGTGGGCGACCCGCACACCGGTTACGCGGTGATTGACCCAGGCCCAAACGACGCCGAGCACATTGAACGCCTGTGGCGCGCAGCTGGTGGCGACATCCGCGCCATCATCTGCACCCACTCGCACCCCGACCACTCGCCGGGCGCGCCCCAGCTGCAGTCGCTGTGCGCCCAAGGCGCAAGGCAAGCGCCCCCGATACTCGGCTTGCCCAGCGCCCCCACCGCACGCGCCAACAGCGCCTTCACACCCGACCGCGCGCTGGCCGATGGCGAGCGCATCGTGCTGCGGGGTAGCGACGGCAACACCCACACCCTGCGGGCGGTGCACACCCCCGGCCATGCCGCCAACCATGTGTGCCTGGTGCTGGAGGAAGACGGCCTGCTGTTGAGCGGCGACCACATCCTCAACGGCAGCACCACCGTCATCGACCCACCCGATGGCAACATGGCCGACTACCTAGATTCGCTGGACAAGCTGGACGCGGTGTGTGCCGAATGCGGCGTGCACTTCATCCTGCCAGCGCACGGCTACGTGCTGGGCGACTGGCGCAGAAGCGCCGACAACCCCAGCGGCCCGCCGCACGGTGGTGCGCGTGCAGCCATTGCTCAGCTCAAAGCGCACCGCTTGGCACGCGAAGCCAAAGTGGCGCGCGCGCTGCAGGCCTTGCCCGACGGACCGGTGGACGAATGGGTAAAGCTGGCTTATGCCGACGTGCCCGAGCGCCTGTGGCCGGTGGCGCAACGCTCGCTGCTGGCGCATGTGGAGCGCATCCGCAGTTTGGGGGGGTTTAACCTCTGAAGCGAATCAGGGCAACAAGCGCAGCAGGTGCCCAGGCGTGGCACCCTGCACCATCTGAATGGCCACACCGCCGTCCAGCGTCACCAGCCGACCGTGCTGGTGCACCGCCAGCGCCAGCAAATAAGCGTCGGTGAGCTGGCGGTGGCCCAGCACATGGGCCACGTTGAGCGTGCCGGGTGCCACCAGGCTCACCGCGTCTGGCCAAAATCGGTGATAGGCGTGGGCACACATGGCTTGCAGCTGCGCCAGCACCTGCGCCACCGGCCGCGCGCCGGGATAAGCAGGCGCGCTCATGATGCGAACGGCGCCGGTGTGGGTCATCGGGCAACTGGCCCAGCCCTCGGCAGCGTGGGCCACAAACCAGCGCGCCGCCAGTTCGTGGTGCTCATGCCGGCCGTCGCACAAGGCAATCAGCACATTCACATCGAGCAGGCTCACCGGCACTGCAGCCGACACCCTTTTCGCCAGATAGGCCGGCGATGCCTCACGTACCCGGCGGCTCATGAGGCGACCCTCCGTGCTGCGCACTGCGGGGCTGAGCGCCTTGGGAACGGCCCGGCGGCGTACCAGACAACCCTCCGTGCTGCGCACTGCGGGGCTGAGCGCCTTGGGAACGGCCCGGCGGCGCTCATACACCCTCGGCTTCGCGCAAGGCCTCCACCTGGGCCTGCGTCACCACCGCCACCTGCGGCGCGCGGTGAGGCACCAAGCCCAAAGCAGCGAGCTGCGTGGCCAATGGGTCGGTAGCCGCAGCGCCCAGCACGGGTTCTTGCAAGGCGCGGCGCGCCAGCTCGGACACCACCTCGCCCAAGCTGCGCCCTTCGCGCAGGGCGATGCTTTTGGCGGCGTACAACACGTCGTCGTCGAGGCTAAGGGTGGTGCGCACGGCGGGCTCCAAAGTGATGCGTGATGCGTGATGCGTGATGCACTGTAATAGACATCCCACCCTGGGTCAATCCCTGCACAATGCCTCAGCACACACTGTCAGGGAGCTCACCATGCAACTCGCATTGGTCTCGGACATCCACGGCAATCTGGCCGCGCTGGACGTGGTCATCGCCGACATCACACGCCGCGGCGTGGACACGCCGACCCGTGCGACCCCCGGCTGCACAGCGGATCAGTTTGGCCTGAGCGCATCGGCGGTGATGTGGCTTTGTGCCACGGCAGCCCGCGCAGCGATATCGAGTACCTGCTTGAAACCCCAGTGGGCGAAGAAGCGCGGTTGGCCAGCCTCGCAGAGATCATCGAGCGACTGGACGAACGCGTCCCCGCTCACATCACGCTGCTGGCCTGCGGGCACACCCATGTGCCGCGCTCGGTGCGACTGCCCAGCGGCCTGCTGATCGTCAATCCTGGCAGCGTGGGCCTGCCCGCCTACGACGACCACCACCCCTACCCGCATTCAAGCTACCACCGCATCGAAACCGGCAGCCCCGATGCACGATATGCAGTAGTGCAACGGTGCGGCGATGGCTGGGTGTGTGAGCTGATCAGTGTGGCTTACGACCACGAGTCCATGGCCCGGCTGGCCGATCAACGCCAGCGCCCCGACTGGGCACACGCCTTGCGAACCGGCTGGATGCCCCGGGAAGCTGCAGAAAAATAAAGTGTGAAGCGCGCCGATAAGCCGGATTCTGTGCATGCGGGTTTCCCCACATGTGACCGCCATTCATCTGGGCCGCTGGTTGCCCAAGCGGCTCGGTGCTACCTACCCGCCAACTCCGCGGAACCACGTCAACGTTGGCC
>CAMBOY010000079.1 GCA_945869245.1 Hydrogenophaga intermedia | reverse complement strand
TCGATGAAGGGCTCCGGGTCCAGGCCCAGCAGTTCGCCGAGCTTGCGCAAAAACTTCGTGGTGCTGTGCAGGCCGATGGGCGCCTGCAGGTAAGGTCGGTCCAACGCCTCGCAGAGCATGCGGCCGAACTCGCGGTACATGCAGATGTTCACGTCGGCCTCGACCAAGCGCGAGACCTCGGACAGGTGGCTGCCCAACGGGAACACCAGGTTGATCTCGGCGCCGATGCCCTGCACCAAGCGGCGGACTTCGGCCAGGTCGCTGGGGCTGTTGAACACGCCGTAGCTCGGGCCGATGATGTTGACGCGCGGCTTCTCGCCAGCGGGGCGCTCGGCCAGCGGTTTGCGGGCAGGCACCTTCTTCATGCCGTACTCGCTCCAGAGCCAGAACATCGCGCGGTCGGCGCATTGCCACTGGTCTTCGTCGATGGTGCGCGGCAAAAAGCGCATCAGGTTCGTGCCTTCGGGCGTCACGCCGCCGCCGATCATTTCGGCAATCGAGCCAGTGACCACCACCGCGGGCAGCTCGGGGTCCAGCACCGCGTGGGCGCGCTTCATCGAGCCTTCGGTGCCTTCGCGGCCCAGTTGTTCTTCGGCCAGGCCGGTGACGACGATGGGCAGCTCGTGCGGCGGCAACGCGTCGGTGTAGTGCAGCACGCTGGTGACTGGCAGGTTCTCGCAGCCCACCGGGCCGTCGATCACCACCTGCAAGCCCTTGATGGCGGTGAATACATAGACGGCGCCCCAGTAGCCGCCGGCGCGGTCGTGGTCAAGCACCAACATCTTGTGCCTCCCGCTTCTTGGCGGCCTTCTCATTCAGGCGGCGCATTTCCTTGCGGAAGTTCGGGAAGGGCTTGGGCACGTCTTCCCACACGCCGGCTTCGTCGCCTTGACCGACACCGCCGAAGAATGCCTTCATCGCGTCGAAGCGGTGCTGGTTGCCCATGGCGGCGTTGACCACCTGGATCAGTGAGCCGGCGCCGGCCACGCCCATCAGCGGGCGCGCAGAAATCAGGTTGGTGTAGTACAGCGCGGGCACGCAGGCTTCTTTGGCGGCCTGCACCACGGGGGTGGTACCGATCGCCAGCTGGGGCTGGTATTCGTGCAGCGCGTCGAGGTCGTCTTCGAGCGAGGCGCGGAACTGCACCTGCACGCCTTTGCTGCGCAGCCATTCGGCGTCGTGTGCGTTCCACGGCGTGGCCGGGCAGGCTGAGCCCACATAACGCAGATCGGCGCCGCATTCGACCAGCAGGCGACCCACCAGCAGCTCGGAGCCTTCGTAGCCGCTGAGCGTGATGCGGCCCTTGATCTTCTGTTGCGACAGCACGCCGCGGATCGCGCCCAGCGTCTGGTTGCGCGCGCTGTCGATCAGGGCCTGCGACACGCCGGTGGCGTTGTCGATGGCGCCCAGCCAGTCGTGTGTGCCGTCCACGCCGACCGGTGCCGAGCCCACGATGGGCCGTCCAGCCAGCTCGAACTCGCGGATGCTGGCGGTGTAGAACGGGTGGATCGCGGCGACCGCGGCGCCGTCGAGCGCGGCATACAGCTCGCGCCATTCGCGGGTGGGCGCCGTGGTGCCCACAGCCAGGCCCATGGGTGCGATCATCTGAGCGATCAGCATCGGATCGGCCGGGAACATCTCGCCCAGCAGGGTGATGGTGGGCTTGCCGCTGCGGGCCTGGCGCGGTGCGGGCACCGGACCGGCCATGACTTCCTGCCGTGCGTACTTCAGCATCGCGCCGGTCAGCACGTCCTTGGCCTCGGCGTGGGTCGGCACGCCGAACCCGGGCACGTCGATGCCGATGATGCGCACGCCGTTGATCGAAGGCGGCAGCAGCTGCAGCGGCACGCCGCTGGCGGTGGGCACACACAGATTGATGATGACGATGGCGTCGAGCTGGGTCGGGTCGGCCTGGGCGTGCACCGCCTCGCGGATGTCTTCGAACAGCTTGCCGGTGACCAGCGATTCGCTGTTGAACGGCACGTAGCCGACGCTGCGGCGCGCGCCGTAGAAGTGCGAGGTAAACGTCAGGCCATACACACAGCAGGCCGAGCCGCTGAGGATGGTGGCGGTGCGGCGCATGCGCAAGCCCACGCGCAGCGAACCGAAGGCCGGGCACATGCTCTGGGGCTGGTCGTGCGGGCCGACGTGTTCGCCCTTGGGGTAGTCCTGCGCGTACTGCGCCAGCACCTCGCTCTTGCCCGCCATCTTCGCAGCGGCCAGCAGCGTTTCACCGCCGGCGTGGCAACCCATGCCGTCGCCCGCGATGGCGGTGGCGCCAGCCGGTGCGGCGGACACGGGAATGATCGGGATGGTGGTGGACATGGTGGGCCGTTGGTGTGTGGGGCGAGGGTCAGACTTCGTCGTAAACCACTTCGAGCGAGGGCTTGGTGCTCTCGGTCTTGCCGCACATGTCGAACTCGGTGGCTGGCTCCAGCACCACGTCTCGGCCCACGGACGCGGCAGAGAACAAGCCCAACAAGGCGTCTTGTGTCAGGGGCGACGGACGCATGGGCGTGGAGTTGTGCACGTTCTCGGCCAGTTCGGCAAACATGGGGCCCCACACCGAATCGGGGCGACCAATGATTTCGTAGCTGGCGCTTTTGCGGCGGATGTCGTCGTCGGCCGGAATGACCGACAACACCGGAATGCCGACCTGTTCGGCAAAGGCTTTGGCCTCGCCGGTGCCGTCGTCGCGGTTGATCACCATGCCGGCCACGCCCACATTGCCGCCGAGCTTGCGGAAGTATTCGACCGCGCTGCACACGTTATTGGCCACGTAGAGCGATTGCAGGTCGTTGCTGGCGACCACAATCACCTTCTGGCACATGTCGCGGGCAATCGGCAGGCCGAAGCCGCCGCAGACCACGTCGCCCAGAAAGTCGAGCAGCACGTAGTCGAAGCCCCACTCGTGAAAGCCCAGTTTTTCCAGCAGTTCAAAGCCGTGGATGATGCCGCGCCCGCCGCAGCCGCGACCAACCTCGGGGCCACCGAGTTCCATGGCGTAGACGCCATCGCGCTTGAAGCAGACGTCGCCAATGGCCACCGGCTCGCCAGCCAGTTTTTTCTTGGACGAGGTCTCAATGATGGTGGGGCAAGCCCGGCCGCCAAACAGCAGGCTGGTGGTGTCGCTCTTGGGATCGCAGCCGATCAGCAGCACCTTTTTGCCCTGCTGCGCCATCATGTAGCTGAGGTTGGCCAGGGTGAAGCTTTTGCCGATGCCGCCCTTGCCGTAGATCGCGATGATCTGGGTTTCTTTGGTGACCTCGCTCGTGACCACCGGATGGGGTTCTTGTGCGGCCTCCTGGCGAAGTTGTGCCATGTAACTGGCAGGCTGAACTTGGGGGGCCGAGGTAGTCATCAATGTCTCCAATCCAGGATCATCTTTAGGCACTGCGGATCGCCAAAGGCGGCTTCGTAGGCGCCGTGGGCGCGCCCGGGTGTTTCTGTGTGGGTGATCAGGCCGGCGAGCGACAGGCGCCCGGTGTGGACCAGTTCGGTCACCGCCAGCAAATCGGCGCGCTTCCATTCGGCGGCCACGCGGACGCTGGCTTCGCGCAGGAAGGCCGGTGCGTAGGCGAACGAGATGTCTTGGTGGTAGAAGCCGGCCAGAACCACCTCGCCGCCTTTGCCCAGGCGCGGAATCACTTGGTGCAGGATGCGCGCGTCGCCGCTGACGTCGTAAATGGCGCGGTAGTCTTTGCGTTCGTCGCTGTCGGGGTGCAGCACGTTGTAGCCGTCGCCGCCGCCTTGGCGCTGGGCCTGCGTTTCCCAGACCACTGGGGCTGGGCCACCAGCGGCTACGGTCAGGCGCGCCAGCAAGCGGCCCATGACGCCGTGGCCCACGATCAGATCGGGGGGCGTGCCGGGCTCGCGGGTGCCGCCAAAGGTCACGCTGTGGTAAGCGGTCGCCGCCAACGCCAGCAGCACCGCATTGGGGCTGTCGGTGTGGACCTGAACCACCCGGCTCTCGGGCACCACCAGGCGCGAGCCAGCGCCACCAAACAGGTTGTGCACGCCTTCAAAGCTGTAGGAGCCGGGTACAAACACCCGGTCACCGATGCTCAGCGTGCACTCACCTTGGGTGCGCACCACGCGTCCCACGGTTTCGTACCCCGGCACCAGTGGATAGCCCATGCCGGGGAAGGGCGGCATGCTGCCGTCCCAGAGCAGTCGCTCGGTGCCGGTGCTGATGCCGCTGTATTCCACCTCGACTTCCACATCGCCGTCGGCCATCGCGCGCAGGTCCAGGGTCTGGACAGCGACCTGGCAGGGGCGGTTGAAAACGATGGCTTGGGCTTGCATGATGTGTATTAAGCGATTGACATTACAGTGTGTCAACTTAAATTGACGTATACCAGCCAAATCTAGGGTAAACACTTAGATTTGCGGCCTACAAGCAACTGTGCGTGCAGGGGCATCGGGTTGTGTACCCGCTCCACATGGGTGAAGCCGGCTTGCTCCATGAGGGCCAATAAGGCCTCGGGCGTGCGCAGCCGTCCCGAGCCCATGGCCATGAGGTAGAAGTGAAAGTAGGGGTCGGCGGTGCTGGCTGTGCCGCTGTGGGCCATCGGTTCGGCCAGCAGCAGGCTGCCGCCCAAGGGCAGGGCGCGGTGGATGGCGCGCAGCAGTGTCAGCACGGTGGCGTCGTCGTGGTCGTGCGCTACCCGCACCAGGGTCGCCAGGTCGGCGCCCGTGGGCAGGGGGTCGCTGGTGAAACTGCCGCCGTGGGTGCGGATGCGTGCGCTCAGGCCTTGGCGTGCGATGTGTTCGCCAGCCAATTGGGCCACTGGCGGCAGGTCGAACAGATCGCATTGCAGCTGGGGATGGCGCTGCGCCAGTGCGCACAGCCAGCCGCCCAGACCGCCCCCCACATCGAGCACGCGCTGGTGTTCGGCAAAGGGGTAGGCGTGCAGCAATTCTTCGATCACAAAACGCTGCGAGCTGGCCATCAGCGCCGAGTAGCGGGCGAAGCTGTCGGTCGGCGCCGGTGCCGAGGAGGTCTGGTCGGGTGTGTAGGGCCAGTAGGCGTGCATGCCGGCCTGTTGGGGGTTGCGCAGCAGCGCCAGGGGATCGCGCAGGTCGTCATAGAGGGTGGCGTTGTGTTCCACCATGTGGCGCAGGCCTTCGTGGGCCGCCATGGGGGCGCCCAGCGCACCCAGGCCGTAGCGGCCAGCGGCGCGCAGCTCCACCAAGCGAATCGCCAGCGCCGAGTCGAGCAGGCGCTGCAGCGCGTCGCGCGGCAGTCCGGTGTGCTCTGCCAGCTCTTGCACCGTGCGGGGCGCTTCGAGCAGGGTTTCAAGCAGTTGCAGTCGCACACACGCCAGCAGCACCTGGGTGTGCACAAACCCTGACATCAGGTCGAACAGCCGCGCCGAACGGTGGCGCACCACCCAGCGCGACAAGGGCCAAGACAGAGCCCAACGGTAGAGTCTGGGGCTGGTGGTCCAGCGGTCGACGCGCTGCGCCAGGCGGTCGCGCCAGGTGTCGCTGCGGCCAAAGGCCGGCAGTGCGGCGTGGGTGTGGGTGCTGTGCATGGGTCGGCCTTGTGTGGGTTCAGACCACCGCGCCACGCACTGGCGCGCGCACGCTGGCCGGCGTCAAACGCACGGCGCCGCCGTGGCTTTGCTGGATGCGGTCACAGGTGCTCTGTGGCATCAGCCGCTCGGACTCTTGCCACACCAGGTGGCGCAAGGCGTTGCGGCTGGGGCAGTCGGGAATGGAGTCGACCGCGTGCTGCATCAGGCCGCGAAAATGATCGACCGCGCCCAGCAGCCCCAGATCGGCGGCGGCGCTGGGGCGCTGGTGTTGGGCGTCTTGTCCGGCGGGTTTGCCCAGCTCGGTGCTGTTGAGCATGACGTCGCGGATGTCGTCGGCCACTTGGTAGGCCTCGCCCAGGTATTCGCCCAGCGCGCGCCAGCCTTGTGGGTCGGCGCCGGTGGCTTGGGCGCCGGCGCAGGTGGAGGCCACAAACAAGGCGCCGGTCTTGGCGCGCTGGTAGCGGCTGAGCGAGGCGTGGGTTTCGCATTCCCAGGCTTGCCCGGCCACGATACCGTCGGGCGCGCCGGTGCCGGTGCAGATGGTGTCGAGCAGGCCCGCCAAACGCTCGGGGTGGCGTGCACCCGCGCGCGCCAGCGATTGAAAGGCCAGCACAATCAAGCCGTCGCCCGAGAGCAGAGCCAGCGGCTCGCCATAGACCGCGTGCACCGTGGGCTGTCCGCGCCGGGTATCGGCGTCGTCGAAACAGGGCATGTCGTCGTGCACCAGCGAGGCGCAATGCAAAAGCTCAATCGCCACTGCGGCCGCGTCGCTGAGCGCGGGGGCGTTGTCGCCACAGGCGTGGGCCACCGCCAAGCAGAGCTGGGGGCGGATGCGCGCACCGCCCGGAAACACCGCGTGCCGCATGGCGGCCATCAGACGGGGCGGGGCGCTGGCGCTGTGCGCCGTGTCCAATTGCTGGTGCAGTGCCTGCTGAATGCGTGACATTGTGTCCATGGGACCCCCGGGCCGTGGCGTGTAGGGCGTCCACATGCGACCCACACAAGTGTCAATTTAACATGACACTTGTGTTTGTCAATCAATCATGACCATTCGGGTCAATATTGTCGGGTAAACCCGTGGTTTACAGGCCGTGGGAGCGGCTACTCGCTCAGTCGCTTGGTTGGGAATCGTTGGCGCGGCTGCGCGGTAGGCCGTAGGGGCGCACCAGATGCAGCACATGTTCGGGCACCATGGTTTTGATGCGCGCTGGCGTTTCGCGCTGCAGGTGGACCAGGGTCTCCACCGCCTTCATTTCCACCCGCGCGCGGGCGAATTCGAGTCCGCGCGGCCCCAGCCGGGGCATGAGCCAGCCCACAATGGGTCGCAGCCAGTTGGGCATGCGCCGCAGCGGCAGGCCGCCAGCGGCGCGCTCCACGTTTTGTAGAAAGCCGCGCACCGCACCGGCGCGCTGCCCAGCGCTGCCCGGTGGCCGGATGCGCACCTCGTCGCCCAGCAGCTCCAGCAAGGCTTGGCCCTGGGCGTTGCGCACCAGCAGCCATTGCTCGCCTTGGCCGCCCATATAGCCCACCGTGATGTCGGACAGCGCGTTGGTGTAGTCCACGCAGGTGCGGCAGGTCATGGGAAAGAAGTCGGGCGGCAGGGTGGACAAGGGCAGTTGCAAAAAGGGAATGGTGTGCACCGCCCCGTCTTGCATGCGGATCTCGACGTGGTAATCGGCGCGGAATTCGAGGTAGCGCACCTCCTGCGGGCGGGGCGAGACCAAGGCCAGGAATTGGTGGAAGCGCTCGGTGGTGGTGTTGTCCGAGCAGGGGGTGCCGATCACCACCAGTTTGGCCAGCCCTTGCTCGCGCTCCAGTTCGGGTTGGATGGCGCGCAGCGCGTAGATTTGACACGGAATGCCGATCACGGCCAGCCGTTTGTGGCCCATGCGCAAGGCCGGCTCGACCAGTGCAATCAGCGGCGCGTAGCCCATGCGCATGCCCCGGCAGCGCGCCATGTCTTGTGCTCGCGTCACCAGCACCGGCTGTGGGCGCCACGGATCGTCGGGGTGGGGCGCCATGGCGATGACCGCGTCCACCTCGCCGGCTTCCAGCAGTTTTTGGGCGATGCGGGTGGTGATGCCGCTCCACTGCGCGCCGGCCAACGGCTGTTTCAGGCTGGCCTGCCACATGTCGCGGTACGGACCAAAAAACAGCTCGTCGGGTGGGCCTTCACCGGGAGTGGGCAGCCGCCGCGCGCGGCCATGCACCCGGGTTTCGAGCGCTGGGTAGTCGGGCGCGATGAACTGGCAGGCCTGGCCGCAGCGCTTGGGGTCTTCGGTGCGCGAGAGGCCACAGTCGGTGCAGAAATGGCGCGCCGGCGCGGGCGGCAGCTCGGGTGTCCACAGCGGCTGGTCTGGGGTGTTCATGGGTGCTGTGCCACGGTGTGTTGCCAGACTTGCTCGATGTGTTGGGCCACCAGCGCGGCTTGTTCTTCGTGCGCCAAATGGCCCAAACCCGGCAGCGTGATGCAGGGGCCCCGCACCGCGGGCGACAGCCGCTGCAGCACCTGCTGCGCCTGGGCCGGTGGCACGGTGCGGTCTTGTGCGCCCACCAGCAAGGCCAGTGGGGTGGCCAGGCGCGGCAGCTCGCGAGCGAAGCTGTACAAGTCCCAATTGGCCATCATGCCCAAGGCGCCGGCCACATGGGCCGGGTTGCCCACCAACCGGCGGTAGAGTTCGGTGCCCTCGGCGTCCAGGGTCGATCCGGTGCTGTGCAGCAGCCGCTGCAACACCGGCGCTTCTTGCGCTTGTTGCGCAAACAGGCGTGGCACAAAAGGCAGCCGGGCCGCCAATTTGGCCGCTGGCGCGAACAGCTGTCCAGTCAGGCCACCGAGCGGCAGCAGCGCGGCGTTCAGGCCCACCAGCAGCTGGGGTGTGATCAGTCCGTCCATGGCCATGCGCACCGCCACCGCCGCACCCGCCGAGTGCCCGACCACCAGCGCCGGGCTGTAGCCGAGGGTTTGCAGCAGGCTGTGTACCGCCCGCGCCATGCCGGGCAGCGACAGCTGGGGCGCGCCCGCACCGCCGGGCGGCATGCCGGTGAAGGCGTGGCCGGGTAGGTCCAGCGCCAGCACCTGGGCGTGTTGCGCCAGCAAGGGGGCCAGCGCGCGCCACGAATGGGTCGACGCACCGGTGCCGTGCAGCAGCAGCACGTTGGGTGCGGCGGCATCGGTGCCGCCAAAGCGCTGCAGGTGCCAGCGCAAGCCGGCCACCGACACAAACTGGCTGTGGCGGTGGTGTGGCCAATGCGGACCGTCGCGGTCCCAGTTGAGGGCGCCGTCCATCGGGTTCAGCGCGCAGGGCAGGCCGCCATGTGCACCGCCGCCGACAGGCTGTGCGCGCCGGCGTGGGGCAGCGGCAGGTAGGCCGCGCCCATGGTCTGGGCCAGGGTCTGGGCTGTGGCGCTGGCCTGGGGCGAGGTGTCGATCAGCAGCGCGCGCGCGCCAGCTTGGCGAAAGCGCTGGGCGGCGGCCAAGGCGTCTTCGGTGGCGCTGGCGCGACCGGGGGCGCCATTGAGTGCGATGTTGGCGCGCCCATCGGTGAGCAGCACCACGGTGGGGGTGTCGCCCTGGCGCGCCAACTGCGCGGCCAGTGCGGTGGCGGCCTCTAAGCCGGCGGCCAGTGGCGTGCCACCGCCACCGGGCAGGGCGCTGAGGCTGCGTTTGGCGCGCGCCAGCGAGCGCGTGGGCGGCAACAACAGGTCGGTGCCTGTGCCGCGAAACGCCAGCACGGCCACCCGGTCGCGCCGCACATAACACTCGGCCAGCAGCAGCTCCACCGCGCCCTTGGCTTCGGCCAGTCGGTGCAGCGCCGCCGAGCCCGAAGCGTCCACCACAAACACCGTGGTGGTGGGCCGGTACTGGCGGTAGCGCACCACATGGAAGTCTTCTCGGCGAATGTGGATGCGTGGTGGGCCGCTCGCGGTGCGCTGGCGCAGCCGCTGCCACGGTGCGGCGGCGCGCAAGGTGTCGAGCAGATGCAGCCGCACGCCCGAGCGCGGTTCGGCGCGGCGGCTACCCAGTGGACGGCCGCGCTGGTTGTGCGCTTGTGCGGCGCCGGCGCTGCCCGCACCCGAAGGGCGCTGCAAGGCGCTGTGGGCGGCGGCCAAGGTGGCCAGCAGTCCAGCGGGAATGGCAGCGCGCACCGCCTCGATCAGCCGGTCTTCCAGCGTTTGCGAATCGGCCGGCGGGGTCGGCTCTGCGGGGTCTGTGGGGGCGGTATCGCTGTTCTGTGGGGCCGGCGGCGCGCTGCCTGCCGGCGGGTCGCGGCGCGCGTTGGTGTCGGGGGCCGGGTCAGGGGCGGGTGGTTCGGACTCGGCGGGCGCGGTGGGCTCTGGTGCGCTGTCGGTGGTGGGCAGTTGGGTGGCGCGTGGCGCCAGCACCAGCGCAGCGGCCAGCCGGGCGTGTTCGTCGTCTACTGTGTCGCAGCCCAACAGCGCGGCCACTGCCCGCGCGGCGCGCAGCGCCATCGATGGCGCGCGCAGGGAATCGATGCCCCAGGCGTGGGCGGCGGCGCACAGGCCTTCGAGCACTGGCGGGGGCACCCGCACCAGGGGCAGACGGGCACGGGCCTGGGCAATGTCGTGCGCCGACCAAGGGGCCAGGGCGCTGCGCTCGGTGCTGTTGTCTGGCGCGCTGTCGCGGGTGCCGCTGTCGGTGCGCAGGTGAAAGGCCAGCCGCTCCAGCAAGGCGGCCGGCAGACGCTCCTCGTCGCTGGCACCCTCATCGAGCGCCAGCACGGCCAGTCGCGCCGGATACAGCAGGGCCAAGCCGTCGCGCTGCAGAGGCACTTCGTGGCGGTCGAGCGCCGCGCACAGGTGCGAGGCGACCAGGGCGGGCACCCGCTCGGCCATGGGCAGCAATACGCAGCCCGCGTCGGCCCGGGCCAACACCCCACGCTGCGCCACCGGACGGCCGCTGTGCAGTGTGGCGCCGAGGTCCAAGCCGCCCAACAGCGCTTCGCTGCCCACGCTGGGGGGCAGCCGCAGCCAGGGCGCTTCGCTGGGCAGCAGACGGCGCAGCAGCGCCAGCCATTCGTCGCGCCAGGCGCCGTGGCCGGCGCGCAGGGCCGCACCACCCAAGCCCACCGGGTCGATGGCCAGCAAGGCCGCAGCCAGCGCCGATCGGGCGCTGAGCGCCGGGCTGGCCTGGTCGTTCATGGGAGCAAATCGGCCACGGCACGTTCCACCCGCGCACTGGAGCCGGCGTTGTCCAGTGGGTTGCGGCGCAAGCGGTGGCGCAGCGCCGGTGCGGCGACCTGGCGCAAATGGGCGTTGCCCACTGTTTTGTGGCCTTGCAGCGCGGCCAAGGCGCGCGCCGCGCGCATCAGCGTGAGGTCGCCACGCAAACCGTCGGTGCCCAGCGCGGTGCACAGGGCGGCGGTGCGCTCGCGCACGCCATCGGGGATGGCCACATCGGCCAGGCGTTTGCGCGCGGCCACCAATTTGCGGCGCACCCGTTCGTCCTCGGGCTGCCACTGGGCCACAAAGGCGGCGCGGTCTTGTTCAAACGCGTCGCGGCGGCGCACCACTTCAATGCGCTCGGCGAGTTGGTCGGGGGTTTTGACTTCCACCGACAAACCAAACCGGTCGAGCAACTGCGGGCGCAGCTCACCTTCTTCCGGGTTGCCGCTGCCCACCAACACAAAGCGGGCCGGATGGCGCACCGACAG
>CAMBOY010000078.1 GCA_945869245.1 Hydrogenophaga intermedia | reverse complement strand
ACGTTGTCGGGCAGCTTGAGTTGGCTGCCCAGCAGCATGTGCAGCACGTTTTTCTTCCAGACCCAGAGCGCAGCAGCTAGGGCAATGGCCATGGCGCCGTAGAGCACAGTGGGTTTCCATTTGATGAAGCGCTCGTCGTTCAGGCCAATGGTGAGCGCACCAAAGATGAGTACCAGTGCCAGCGTGGCCTTGTGCATGGTCTGCAGCTGGCGGTCCATCGCATAGATGATGCCCATCTGCACCACTGTGGCGGCCATCAGCACACCGGTGGCCACATAGACACCCTCGAGCTTGTAGGCCGTAAAAAACAGGACGATGGGGAAGAAGTCAAGAAGCAGTCGCATGAACGAGATTATCGCCGCGCCGGCGCATCGGGCTGGCGCACCGGCCGTGTCTGCAGCAGCGTGATGCACCGGTAGCCCAGGCGGATAACGCCCTCGCGTTCCAATCGCTTGAGTTCTTGCTGCACCCGGGGGCGCGACGCGTTGAGCGATTGGGCGATGTCTTGCTGCGTCAGCGGCAGCTCGATGTGGCCACTGCGGTCGGGGCGTCCGTTGAACTGAGCCAGGCGCTGCAGTCGCTGCCAGACCCGTGCACGCAGCGACGGCAGCAAATCGGCTTCCATCACGTCGAACAGCTCGGTGATGCGGGTTGCCAGGCTCTTGATGACGCCCAGCGCCAGTGCGGGCTCTTGCTGCAGCATGCGCAGCAGCGCGTGACGTGAAATGTCGAGGGTCTCGCCAGGCTGTTCGCAGACGATGTCGGTGGGGAATGGCGTTCCCGCCAGAGCCGATGGCACGCCAAACAGCTCGCCCACGGTGATCAGACGCATGAAATGCGATTGACCGTCGATGCTGGTGAGCAGCACCTTGTATTGGCCGCTCAAGCAGACGCTGACGTGCTCCATGCGCTGGCCGTAGGAAGCCAGCTCATCGCCCACGCGCCAGCGTCGGCGAATACCCACTGGCGTGAGGGTGCGAATCATGGCCTCGTCCAGCACAAAGTGGGCGATGTGCCGCTCGGCCATGCCATCGGACTGGGACGTTGCTTCGGGTAAACCATAGGGTGGTGACATCCCTTGGATTGTTACCTGGGAAACATTTTGAATCCAGTTTGACGTGGAATATCCCGGCTCGGGCACAGACCCGGCAACCAGGAGACAACCATGATCAAGCGAGTGTTCAAGCAGTGGATGGTGGCGGTGGCCGCGGTCGCTGCGGTGGCGGCGGCACAGGCTCAGCCGG
Organism: Hydrogenophaga intermedia; assembly: GCA_945869245.1. GTDB lineage: Bacteria > Pseudomonadota > Gammaproteobacteria > Burkholderiales > Burkholderiaceae_C > Hydrogenophaga > Hydrogenophaga intermedia_B. Next base: position 9,996 of record CAMBOY010000078.1, on the reverse strand, counting down.
TGGTGCGCTTTCAGGATTACCCAGGCACCGGCAATTTGCTGGTGCGGGTGGCACAGGCGCAAGGGTTTTGTGAGCAGGCGGGCATTCGCTGCGAGTTGCGCACCATTCCGGCGGCGCCACTGGGCATGCAGACCATGCTGTCGGGTGACATCGAGGTGTTTTTTGGCCCCACCGAAGTGGCTGCCGCTGCTGTGGCACGCAAGGCCCCCATCAAAGTCATTGGCGCGGGTTTTGTGGACCCAGTGTTTTTTGTGGCAGCGGGCGCCAAGACCGAGCTGGCCACTGAAAACGAAGGCTACCCCGGCGTGGTGAAGTCGTTCAAAGGCAAAAAAATTGGCGTCACCCAGCGCGGCTCGGGCGCGGAGTTTCAGGTGGTGGACATGCTGGCCGACGTGGGCTTGACGGCCAACGATGTGACCTTTGTGGCCGTGGGCGCGCCTGACACCGCGTTTCCCGCGCTCACCCGTGGGCAGGTGGACCTGATCATGACGTTTTCGCCCACCGATGGCATGTGTGAGGTGCTCAAGGCCTGCCGTGTGGTGGTGGACCCGCGCAAGGGCCAAGGCCCCAAGAGCTTGCTCGACACCCGGGGTGGATCGGGCAGCATGGCTGTGAAGGCGGACTGGGCCGCGGCCAACCCGGCTACCGTGGAAGGCGTGCGCAAGATGCTGGCGCAGTCTGAGGCGTTTGTGGCCAACCCGGCCAATTTTGGCAAGACGCTGGAAGTGCTGCGCAAGACCTTTGGCCTGCAGCTGCCCAATGCCGAACAAATTGCCGAAGTGGCGCTGCGCAACACCATCAGCAACTTCAAGGCGCGGGGCTCGGTGCCCGCCATGCAGGCGGTGGCTGATGCGATGACGCAGAACAAGCTGCTGTCTGCGCGGGTGGACATGGCGCCTGCGGTGCTGCCTTGATGCATGGGCTGATGACGCATTGCTTTGGAAACGCCCATGATTGAAGCCCGGCGCATTGACCTGAGTTTTGACGGCACCAACCTGGTGCTGCAGGGTGTGGACCTGCATGTCAATGCCGGGGAGTTTGTGGCGCTTGCCGGCCCCAGTGGCTGTGGCAAAACCACCTTGCTCAATTTGTGTGCCGGGCTGGTTGACTTGCCGGCGGGACAGCAGTTGCGGGTGGCAGGCCAGGCGCCGGCATTGGGCAGCCACGAGGTGGCCTACATGCTGGCCCGCGACAGCCTGTTTCCGTGGCTCAGTGCGCTGGACAACGCCGCCTTTGGCCTGAAGGTGCGTGGTGTGCCGGTGGCTGACGCCCGGGATCGGGCTGCGCTGATGCTTAAACGTGTGGGTTTGGGCGGGTTTGAAAACAAGTTGCCCAAGGCGCTATCGCACGGCATGCGCCAGCGGGTGGCCTTGGCCCGCACTTTTGCCATGCCTTCGCCACTGTTGCTGATGGACGAGCCATTTGGCGCGCTGGACGCACAAACCAAATTGCAACTGCAAGACCTGTTGCTGCAGTTGTGCCAAGAAGGTGGGCGCACGGTGCTGTTTGTGACACACGATTTGTCCGAAGCGGTGGCGCTGGCCGATCGGGTGGTGGTGATGTCGTCGCGGCCGGGCCGCATCGTGGCCGATGTGCCGGTGCCGCTGCCGCGTCCGCGATCCATTCGGGCATTGCAAACCAGCGACGACTTTCACCACACCTACACCCAGGTGTGGAAACACCTAGAAGAAGGGTGGGTGCACCATGAAGGCTGATGTGATTCGCACGCTGGCGCAGCACACCCTGTTTGTGGCTGTGGCGCTGGGGCTGTGGGAATGGGGTGCACGCACCGGTTGGGTGGACCCGAGTTTTGTGGGCAGCCCGCTGGGCATTGCCAGCTTCACGCTCGAGAACCTCACCAACGCCCGCTTGTGGGGCGATCTGGGGTGGACGCTGATGGCGGTGTTTGCCTCGTTTTTTATTGGCTCGGCTGCGGCCATGGCCACGGGTCTGGCCTTTGTGAGCTGGCCTAGGCTGGAGGCTTTTTGTGAGCCCTATGTGGCGGCCATCAATGTGCTGCCGCGCATTGCGCTGGTGCCGTTGTTCATTTTGTGGTTTGGGCTGGGGGTGGGGTCAAAGATCGCCATGGGCGTGTCGTTGACGTTTTTTATTGTGTTGTCCACCACGGTGGCGGGCATCCGGGGCGTCAGCCAAGACCATGTGACGCTGACCCGCACTCTGGGCGCAAGCAGCCAGCAAATGTTTTTTTGGGTCACCTTGCCCGGCGCGGTGCCGGTGTTGTTCTCGGGTTTGCGCCTGGGTCTGATTTACGCCTTTTTGGGCGTGGTGGGCGCCGAGGTGATTGCGTCCGAGCGCGGCCTGGGTCAGCAGCTGGCGTATCTGGGGTCCACCTTCAACGTCAACGGGGTGTGGTCGCTGCTGTTTGATCTGGCGCTCATCGGGGTGCTGATCATGAAGCTGATGAGCTGGATTGAACGCCGTTTGCTGCATTGGCAGTGATCCGCTGTCACGGTTAATTTCAGGAGATTTGAGATGAACTTTCGCCACATTGAAGCGTCGCCCATGACGCCCACCATCGGCGCCATGATCAGTGGCGTGGATTTGAACAACACCCGTTCAGAAGACGTGTACGAAGAGATCAAACAGGCGCTGTGGCAATACGGCGTGGTGTTTTTTCGCAAGCAGGCCCTCAAGCCCGAGGCCTACATCCGCCTGGGCCAGAACTTTGGCGAGATGGAGCAGCACGAGTTCTTCCCGCACATCGAGGGTCACCCCCAGATTCAGTTGATCTCGCACCAGGGCACCGAAGCGCCTGAAACCGACCGCTGGCACACCGACGTGACCTTTCGCAAAAAGCCCAACATGGTGTCGATTTTGCGCATCACCGACTTGCCGCCGTCGGGCGGCGACACCATGTGGATGCACGCGGGCGCGGCTTTTGAAGCGCTGAACCCCGGCATGCAGCAGATGCTCGAAGGTCTGCAGGCCGATCACGACCTGCCTTGGCATTTCCGCCGCGCCAATATCCACGAACGGCTGGCGCAGCGCGCTTCGGCCAAAAGCGGCATGGTGGTCACAGCCAACGCCCAAGAGTGCAAGATGATCGAGAGCACGCCCACGGTGAGCCACCCGGCGGTCATCACGCACCCGTACAACGGGCGCAAGATTCTGTTCGTCAATTCGATCTGGACCAAACGCCTGCTGGGCATGCACATGGACCTGTCGGATGCGGTGCTGAACATGCTGTACGAGTGGGTGAAAAAACCCGAGTTCATGGTGCGCTTTCGCTGGGAAAAAGACTCGGTGGCCATGTGGGACAACTGCGCCACACAGCACTACGCGGTGTTTGACTACGCGCCGCACTACCGTGCCGGCCAGCGCATGACCTGCGGCAGTTTTGTGCCCACACTCAAGCAAGGGGCCGCATCGCCCGGCGCGCAGCCAGCGGCATTGCGCCAGCTGATCGACACCACCCGTTTGCAGGCCGCCAGCCCGCAAGAGCGCCAGGCGGTAGACGCCATTTTCAGCGCGCTGGAAGGTGTGGACCTCAATGCGGTGGCCAGCGCTGCGCAGCGCCGTTGATGCACCGGATTGACCGACCCATGAGTCAACTCAACCCCATTGATCTGGCCGACAACGACCTGGCCGCCTTGCAAGAGGCGCGGCAGTTGCTGGCCCAGGCCCGGCCAGCGGCCGATGCTCTGGCCGCCTGGACGCCCGAGCACGCCAAGGCCGTGGCCAAACGGGTGGCTGCCGCCTTGTTGCCGCGCGCCGAGTTTTATGCCGAATGGGCGGTGCGCGAGAGCCACATTGGCAAAGTGGCCGACAAGATCGCCAAGAACCAGATTGCCTGCACCCTGACGCCCAGCGCCTGGGACAACGTGGCTTTGGGCGGCGTGCGCCGTGTTGACGCGCTGCGTTTGGTGGAAATTGGCCGCCCCGCGGGTGTCGTGGTGGGTTTGTCCAACTCGACCTCACCCGTGGCCACCATTTTGTTCAAGACCATCATGTGCTTGATGACGCGCAACGCGCTGGTCATTTCGCCGCACCCGGTGGCCTTGGGGTGCTGCACCGCCGTGACGCGCGAATTGCAGGCGGCGATTGAGGCCGCTGGCGGCCCTGCCCATGCAGTGCAAATACTCACTCGCCCCACAGTGGAGGCCACAGGGGCGCTGATGCGGGATGCCCGCACCGATGTGATTTTGGCCACCGGCGGCACGCCCATGGTGCGTGCGGCCTATGGTTCGGGCAACCCGGCCATTGGCGTGGGCTCGGGCAATGTGCCGATTTATGTGGACGCCAGCGCCGACATCGAAGCCGCTGCGCAGCACATCGTCACCGCCAAAAACTTTGACCATGGCAGCCCGTGTTCAGCGCCTTCGGTGTTGATGCTGCACGCGGGCATTGCCCAGCCCATGTTGCAGGCTCTGGCCCGCCAAGGCGCGCACGTGTGCACCGAGGCCGAGGTGCAGCGGATTCAAAACCACGCTTTCCCGGGTGGCAAATTCAACGGCAAAGTGGTGGGCCGTCCGGCGCACGAGATTGCACAGGCCGCCGGCGTGCAGGTGCCTCGCGATTGCCAGGCACTGATTTGCCCCATTGCCCAAGCGCAAGCGGGCCATGTGCTGCTGAAAGAAAAGCTCTCGCCCATTTTGGGCTGTGTGGTGGTGCCGGGCATGGACCTGGCCATCGACGTGGCGCGTTTGATGTTGCAACACAGCGGGGCTGGGCACACATCGGGCATTCATTCCGCATCGGCCGAACAGGCGGTGGTGTGGGGCGCGGCGCTCGACTATTACCGCGTGGTCGTGAATGGCAGCACGGTGCACGACAGCACCGGTGCCAACACCGGCTTGCCCTACACCTTCACTATCGGCACTGGTTATGCGGGCAAAAGCTCGGTGGATTGCAACGTCGGCCCCGAGCTGTTGGTCAACTGGAAGCGCGTGGCTTTCCCTTTGCCGGGGGGCTGGGCCGGGGCTATGGCCTCGGGCGCTGCTGCGTCGGCGGCTTCAGGCAGCTTGTCCAACCTCACGCCTGAGCTTGAGGCCACCGTCCTGCGCATCGTGCAGGAAGAACTCGAACACCTTCGCTGAGAACCCTTTATGTCCACCTTGCGCAGTTATATTTTTCTGGACCGCTTGCAGCCGCAGCTGATGTGTTTGTTGGGGTCGACGGCCCGCGGGTTTTTGCCGCGCCACAACGACGCGGCCATGCTGATCGAAGTGGCGCCCGGCATGGACATTGAGTGGCTCACCGACATCGCCCTGAAGCACGATGATGTCAAGCCCGGCAATTTGGTGGTGGAGCGGCAGTTTGGTTATCTGGAGTTTCACGGCCAGTCTTCGTCATCCGTCAAGTCGGCCGGTGCGGCGGTGCTCGAGGCCATGGGCGTGAGCGAAAAGAACGCGCTCAAGCCCGAGATCCTGGCGTCCAAGGTGATTGACCGGGTGGATGGGTATCACGCATTCCTCATCAACCGCAGCAAATCCGGCAGCATGCTGTTGCCCGGCGAGTCGCTCTACATCATGGAGATGACCACTTCGTCGTATGCGCTGCTGGTGGCCAACGAGGCCGAAAAAGCCGCCAACGTGAAACTCATCGATTGCCGTTTTATGGGGCCGGCGGGCCGCCTGTATTTGTCGGGCAATGCGTCGGATGTGCGGGCGGCAGCGGCGGTGGCCGAGGCGGTGATTCGCGATGCCGGAGGTGCCGCATGAGCACGCAGGCTTTGCGCGAGCAGATTCGGGCGCAGGTGCGCACCGCTTTGGGCGCCAACAAAGCCACCGGCGGTGATGTGTCTATTGCGGCCCTGATGCGGCGGTTTGAGGCAGGGTACGAGGCCGCGAACGCCGAGGCCATCGTGGCCTGTTTTGCGCCTGACATTGAATGGAGCTTGCCCGATTCAAGGGTGTTGCGTGGGCGTCCGGCGTGTCTGGCGTTTTTGAAAGAGCGCTTTGCCAGCCCCACAGGCCCCAGGTTTTCTGACTCGCGCATGCATGTGCTTGGGCAGACGGTGGTGCAAAACTACACCGTGAGCTTGCCTTTGCCCGGTGGACAGACAGGGCGATTCGATGGCACCGATGTGTACCAGATTCGCGACGGCCTGATTGCCCGCAAAGACGCTTATTGGAAACAAATAGGGGTGCCGAAGGCGGGTGGGCCCCTTGCTGCGGGCACACAAGGGGCGGCTGCGGTGGTGGTGCCTTTGCGTGTGAGCACGGCGGGACAGGCAGCGGCGTTGACGGAACTGTTCAAGCGCCTGGCGGCCAACCCGGCTCTGTTGCAGGCAGCGCAATCGGGTGTGTTGCGTTTTGACTTGACTGTGGACGAAGGTGCTGCACAAGCGGTGGCTTCGGTCGGCGGTGGCGCATCCAGCACATCGGCCATGGCTGCGACCACCGCCATGGATCCGGCCACTTGTTGTGCGTCGTGCCGCGAAGGCAAGGCGTGCGAATGCGGCGACACCCACTGCGACAGCCACCCACACGATGCCCCGGCTGTGCCGGAACTCAAGGGTGTCATTGGCGAACGCCAAGTCAAGGCGTTGGCGCCTGCGACACAAACGATTCGACTGCATCCCAAGGCTGTGCTGACACCGCTGGGCAAAGATGCCCTGCGTCGGCGCGGTATTGCCATTGACCGAGGAACCAAGCCATGAAAACCGGAACCGTGATTGGCCGCATTGTGGCCAGCAAACGCCTGCCCGAACTGCCCGCCGGCGCCTTGTTGGAAGTGCAGCTGGACTATCCCAAAGACGTGGTGGTCTGCTACGACCCCATGGGCTGCGGCATTGGCGAGCGCGTGATGATCACCATCGGTGCCCCGGCCGCTTGGTGGTTTGCGCCTGCTCAGCAGCGCGTGGTGGCCGACGCGCTGATCATTGCCTCGCTGGACAACTACGACACCCCCACGCCCATGCGTTGAGGTTGAACCCGTTTCTTTTTCCTTTTCCCAACCCGTTGTTTTTCAACTCACTATCAGGAGACTTTTATGTCACAAGCCATCGGAATGATCGAGACCAAAGGTTATGTTTGCGCCTTCGCAGCGGCTGACGCCATGGTCAAGGCGGCCAACGTCAACATCGTTGGCAAAAAGGAAGTGGGCGGTGGTCTGGTGGCCATCATTGTGGCGGGCGACGTGGGTGCGGTGAAGGCCGCCACCGAAGCCGGCGCCGAAGCCGCTGGCGCCATTGGCGAGGTGGTGTCGTGTCACGTGATTCCCCGTCCGCATGCCGACGTGCAAAAGGCCTTTGACGGCAAATAAACGGGCCTTTGTGTTTCCGGACAGTCCTTTAAGGAGGCCGCATGGCCACAAGCAAAAAAGCCGCTGCTCCCGCCAGACCGGCGGCTGAGCTTCGGGTGTACCTGACGCTCACCGACTTGCAACCCCAGTTCTCGTCGTGGATGAGTTCGCCCTTGGGCGCGCGTGGCTACGTGGCGATGCAAGGCACTCACTCGCTGTTGGTGGAGATTGCCCCCGGGCTGTCCATTCAGCGGGTGATTGATCTGGCCCTCAAGGCTGAGCCCAGCCTGGAGCCGGGCATTCTGGCGGTGGAGCGGCAGTTTGGTGTGCTGGAGTTGCACAGCAACGACCGCGCCGCGCTGGAGCGTGCCGGGCAGGTGATCCTGAACTGGATGCAGGCCAAAGCCGAGGATCAGCTGCGCCCGCAGCTGCTCTACAGCGACATTCTGGAAGACGTGACCGATCAGCATGCGGTGTTGATGAACCGAACACGCCAGGCCAGCATGGTGCTGCCCGGGCAGAACCTGCTGTTGATGGAGGTCGCCCCCGCCTTGTTTGGCGCCCACATGGCCAACGAGGCCGAGAAGGTGGCGCCCGACGTGACGCTGGTGGAGTGCAGCATGATTGGCGCCAGTGGCCGCATGTACCTCAGCGGCAGTGTGGAGTCGCTGGCGAAAGCCAAGGCCCATGTGGAACAGCTGCTGGCCAAAATCCCCGGTAGGGGGTAAAGCGCCACGCATGCCCGGCAGTGCCCGGGCATGGCGCTTCCAGTCAAACGGGCAGTTGCAGCGTTTGGCAGGGCAGCAAGCCCGCCGGCACTTCGTAGTCGGCCCATAACCAGGCGCGTGGCGGGCCGGCTTGGCTGTTGGCTTGCGCCATCACCGCATCCACTACCACCCGGCTCGATGGGGCGTCGAGCGCGGCCAGCGGGGTTTCTAGCAAGGTCACCGGTGCTTGTGCGCACAGCGCGGCGGCCAGCCACACTTTGCGCCGGCTGCCGGTGGACAGCATGTACATCGGCTTGTCCAGATGGGGTGTGAGGCTGAGCGCTTCGCACAGTGCGGGCACGTCTTGCAAGCGGGCTTGTGGCCAAGGCATCAGCTGCGCTTGCAGGGCTTGGCGGGCGGGGGTATCGTTCCACTGACCCAGCGCCGGGTCGTCCGGGTGCAGCCAGAACACGCTGTGTTGCACGGTATCTGGGCGGGCGCTGTTGGGGTGCTGTGTTTGCCCCCATGTCACCTGACCGGCTTGCGGGCTTTGTTGGCCAGACAGCAGGCGCAGCAGCGTGGTTTTGCCACTGCCATCGCCGCCGAGCAGCAGAGTCAGGCCCGGTGGCAGCGTCAGCGAGAGTTGGTCAAACAGGGTGTGGCCGGGCCAGGCGTGGCACAGCCCTTGGGCGCTGAGCAATGGCGTGGTCATTGGTGGTTGATGTTGAAACGGGTGCCACCCTGGTTGAACACCGCGCTGCGCGGGCCAATGGCTTCAAGGGTGATGCCAGGCGCGGCTTCTTGGCCTTCTTGCACCACCTTGCCGTTGACGATGAGCAGGCGGTGCGCCGGGTTGTCGGAGTATGTGGCGCCGCTGATGGACAGCGCGGGTGCTCCAGCGGGTGGGCGTGGCAAGGCGGCTGGCGGGGCGGCGCTCGCCCCCGCATTGGCGCTGTCTGCCGAGGGATTGCTTGCGGCTGGCGTGGCGGCGGGTGGGGTGGACGGTGCGAGCTTGGGCGGCGTCGCCGCATCGGAGGCTGGCCGCGCGACAGGGGGCGGCTTGGGAGCCAGGATGGGCAAGGGCGCGGGGTTGGCCGCGGGCGCTGCGCCGGTGGATGGTGCGGGCATGGGGGGTGTGGAAGCGGCCGGCGGTGCCGGGCTCGCAGCCCGGTCGACCGCTGCCGGCGCGGAAGCCTGCGGCACCGTGGTATTGCCTGGCGTGGCAGGGGTATCGGGGCTGGGGTGTTGTTGCCACACGAACGCCACAGCGGCGGCCCCGACCAGCAGGGCGGTGGGCAGCAGCCAGCGCCAGCGGCGCGCGGTGCGCACCGGCGCCGAGCGGGGTAAGGCACTGGCCAAAGGCGCTTCGCTGCCGTTGCGCCGTTCGGCGTCGGCTTTGGCCAGGGCGTCGAGGATGTACGACATGGGTGGCTTTCAGCGCCCGGCGGGCGATGCTGCGGGAAAGGGGGGCGATGCGCTGGCGTCGCCCAAGCGGGGTTCGTCTATCCCGGCCACGCGGTTCATTTGCATGAAGGTCAAAGGCCCGGCTTGGCCATCCGGATTGACGCCGTGGCCGCGCTGAAAGGCCATTAGGCGCTCGGCCGCAGAGCCTGCTGGCACGGTGCTCTCGGGCAGACGGGCGATCTGCGCGTCGAGCCAGTCGCGCGCCGCTCCGGCGCTGGCCACACCCACACGCTGGGTCACGCCGGGTGGCAGGCGCCAGAGGGTGAGAGTGTCGCCGCTCCACAGGCTGGGCAGCGCGCCCAGCGGCAGGCGCCAGGGCTGGCCGTCGCGCCCTTGCAGGGTCAGGTGGGTGGCGTCCATGTTGAGCAGCAGCGCCCAGGCGCGGCGCTCGCCGTCTTGCAGGCGCAACAGAGCGGGGCGCTGCAGCAGCTGCAGTCCGTTGAAGGTCATGCGGTCGGTGCGAAAGCACTGCACGCCTTGGCGCAACAAGCTGGCGCAGGGGTCGCCGCTGGCGTCTAGGCCCCAGACCTGGGCCAAGGCGGGCCAGGCGGTGTTTTCTGCTGGCCACAGTGCGTTGATCGGCGGGCGTTGCACCTGCGGCGGCCAAGGGGCCAGGGGC
>CAMBOY010000077.1 GCA_945869245.1 Hydrogenophaga intermedia | reverse complement strand
GGCGGCCTGCACCAGCGCCAGGCGGTGGGTTTCGCGCTTGAGCACCGGCAGGCAGTAATAGTGCGGACGGATGCCGCCGGTGAAGATGGCGTTGCGGTTGTAGAGCAGGTGGTGCACCGTGATGGTGGCGGCGAGCTTGCCATCGCCGTCGGCCACGTACTGCGCCGCTTCCTTCGTGGTGATGTGCTCCATCACGATCTTCAGACCGGGGAAGTCGCGGCGCAGGGGCTTAAGCTGCTGCTCGATGAACACCGCTTCGCGGTCGAACAGATCGATGTCGGACGAGGTCACCTCGCCGTGCACCAACAACAGCACGCCTTCGCGCTGCATGGCTTCGAGCACGGGGTAGATCTTGCGGATGTCGGTCACGCCCGCGTCGCTGTTGGTGGTGGCGCCAGCGGGGTAGAGCTTGCAGGCCACCACACCGGCGTCTTTGGCGCGCTTGATCTCGTCAGGCGCCAAATTGTCGGTCAAGTAGAGCGTCATCAGCGGCTCAAAGGCCAGGCCAGCGGGCACCGCCGCCAGGATGCGCTGCTTGTACGCCAAGGCCTGCGCGGCGGTGGTCACCGGCGGCTTGAGGTTGGGCATGATGATGGCCCGACCGAACTGGGCCGCCGTGTGCGGCACCACGGTGTTCAGCGCGGCGCCGTCGCGCACATGCAGGTGCCAGTCGTCCGGGCGGGTGATGGTCAGGGTGTTGATGGGGGCGGGGGTGGGGGCGTTCATGCCCCCGATTGTGCCAAGCCCGACTTGATGTGCCCTTGCAGGTCGGTCCAAAAGGCTTCCACCGCCCGCTTGGCTTTGCGCGAAGTGGCGCGTTCGCGGTAGATGCGAATGTCCAGCGTGGTCTGCCACAGCGCCCCAGCAGCCACCAAGCGCTTGGATCGCAGCTCGCGCCGCACCGCGCTGGCGGGCAAAAAGGCCACGCCGTGCCCTTCGATGGCCATGGCCTTGAGGCCTTCGGCCATGTCGGTTTCGTAGCGGCGGTCCAGATGCACCGGATGGTCGCTGTCTTTGAGCAGTTGGTCCACCGCCCGACCCAGGTAGGCACCGGGCGCGTAGGCCAGGTACGGCAGCGGGTGAGCCACTAGACCAGGCAGCGCGAACAGGGGCTGGCCGTCCTCGCCCGGTTTGCAGTAGGGCGACAGCACCTCACGGCCCAGGGGCAGCATTTCGTAGCGCTCGGCGTCGAGCTGGATCGGCTGCGCCGCGTGGTGGTAGGCGATCAACAGATCGCTGCTGCCCTCCACCAGCCGCATCACCGCGTCGTGCACATTCAGTGCCGTCAGGCGGGTTTTGACCACCCCCACGGTGTCGCGCAAACCGGACAACCAAGAAGGGAAAAAGGTGAAGGCCAGGGTGTGCGGCACCGCAAACTCGATCACGTCTTGTGCGGCGGCGGTGTGGGCGCGCAGCATGGCCCGGGTGGACTGCAGGGTGTGCAGCAGGTCGAGCGCCTGGTCGTAGAGCGTTTGCCCGGCGGGCGTCAAACGGGTGGGATAGGAAGAACGGTCCACCAAATCGGTCCCAGCCCAGGCTTCAAGCGACTGGATGCGGCGCGAAAACGCCGGCTGGGTCACATGGCGCAGCTGGGCCGAGCGGCTGAAACTGCGGGTTTCAGCTAGGCTGACAAAGTCCTCAAGCCATTTGGTTTCCATGCTGCGATCTTAGGCCGGCTCGGGCAGAGCGTAGGTCGCCTGCAGCGCAGCCCATGCGGCCTGCTGCTCGGGCGGCCAATGGGGCGCCAGCAACGCCATGAGGTGCTGCGCGCCGCGCAGCAAAGCGCTTTGCGCTTGCGTGGGCTCTAAGGCGTGGCGTGGGTTGCGGGCGTATTCAAAGCTCAGCCAATAGGTCAGCAACACCGCCATGGTCTCCGCGGTGCTGCTGTGCGCGGCCGTGTCCATGCGCAGCCCACTGCCGGCGCGCAAGCCAGCCAGCATGTGCCCCAGCGCCTGGACTTTGTGCTCGATCAACTGCTGCAAAGCCTGTTCGATGCGGCGGTTGTTGGACAACAAGTCGTTGATGTCGCGGTACACAAAGCGGTAGTCCCACACCACCTCATACAGACTGTGCAGAAAGAACCAGGCCTCTTCCAGGTCGCGCACCGCACTGGCGGTGCCCAGTACCACACGCAGGCGCTCGTCGAACTGGTGGAACAGCGCGTGAATGAGTTCGTCTTTGGCCGGGTAGTGGTAGTACAGATTGCCCGGGCTCATGCCCAGGTCGGCGGCAATGGCGGCGGTCGACACATTGGGCTCGCCAAAGCGGTTGAAGAGGGCGAGCGTCGCCTCTAGTATGCGCTGCGGCGTTCGGCGCTTGCTGGCCATGACCGGTGCCTGCGAGGCTCAGCTGCGAGGCTGGCGACTGCGCGACGCGGTGGCCGGCGCCTTCTTGGCGACTGTGGCGCTTTTTTTGGCGGCAGGCGCCGCCGCCAATGCGGCCTCCAATCGGTCCACCCGGTCCTGCAAGGCCTGTACCTGTTCGCGTAGGGCCAGCACCTCCAGGGGCGCGGGCATGCCCATCTGGCTCATGGCTTTGGCCACACGCTGGCCAAACAGGCCTTCAAGTGGGCCCAACGCCTGGTTGGCCGCTTGGGTCATGGCGTCAAAGCCGGCTTGCCACAGTGCCTGCGGCGATGCGGCGTCGGTGTCGGGTGCGCTGTCGGGGGTGCGTCGGGTGGCCATGGGGTCTCTCCTGCGCCGGTTTGGCGCACTGGGGCAACTGTAGCGCGTCAAACGCGCGGCGTGCCCCGGTGCTGCCCCTACAATTTCTGCGCACCGGGCGCCGTCCGGCCTTCACCGTTTTGACCATGACTTCACACCCCCCCGTTGACCTGGCCCATGTGCAGCCGCGCGAGCGCGCAGAAATCTTGTCGCAAGCCTTGCCCTACATCCGCAAGTACCACGGCAAAACCATGGTCATCAAATACGGCGGCAACGCCATGACCGACCCGACCTTGCAGCAGGCCTTTGCCGAAGACGTGGTGCTGCTCAAGCTGGTGGGCATCAACCCGGTGGTGGTGCACGGCGGTGGCCCGCAGATCGAAGGCCTGTTGCAGCGTCTGGGCAAAAAAGGCGAGTTCATCCAGGGTATGCGGGTGACCGATGCCGAAACCATGGAAGTGGTGGAATGGGTGCTCGCCGGTGAGGTGCAGCAAGACATCGTCGGCCTGATCAACCGCGCCGGTGGCAAGGCGGTGGGACTGACCGGGCGCGACGGCGCCATGATCCGCGCGCGCAAGCTGCGCCTGGCCGACCAGAAAGACCCGAACCTGGAACACGACGTGGGCCAGGTCGGCGACATCACCAGCATCGACCCAGCGGTGGTCAAGGCGCTGCAGGACGACCAGTTCATCCCGGTGGTCAGCCCCATCGGTTTTGGCGAACACAACGAGAGCTACAACATCAACGCCGACGTGGTGGCGGCCAAGCTGGCCACCGTGTTGCAGGCCGAAAAGCTGCTCATGCTCACCAACATCCCGGGTGTGCTCGACAAGCAGGGCCAGCTGTTCACCGAGCTCACGCCCCGGCGCATCGACGCGCTGTGCGAAGACGGCACCATCAGCGGTGGCATGATCCCGAAAATTGCTGGCGCGCTGGATGCCGCCAAAAGCGGGGTGAACGCAGTACACATCTTGGACGGGCGTGTGCCCCACGCCCTGCTGCTCGAAGTGCTGGGCGACCAGCCTTTTGGCACCATGATCAAGTCCCATTGACCCCACCGGCCCTTTTGCAGGAGACCCGCATGACCGAGCGCGACACCGACCACGGCGACGACGGCACACCGGCTGAAGAGACGCGCAAGCGCCCGCGCCCGGGCGAGCGCCGGGTGCAGATCCTGCAAACCCTGGCCACCATGCTGGAGAGCCCGGGCAGCGAACGCGTCACCACCGCCGCGCTGGCCGCGCGCATCGGGGTGAGCGAGGCCGCGCTCTACCGCCATTTCGCCAGCAAGGCGCAGATGTTCGAAGGCCTGCTCGACTTCATCGAACAGGCGATTTTTTCTCTCGCCCAGCAGCTGCAAGACCGCGAGCCCGATGGCCGCGCGCGCAGCCGCAAGCTGGTGGGCCTGCTGCTGCAGTTTGGTGAGAAGAACCCCGGCATGGCCCGTGTCATGGTGGGCGACGCGCTGGTGCACGAGAACGAGCGCTTGCAGCAACGCATGGCGCTGTTTTTCGACAAAGTCGAATCCACCCTCAAACACAACCTGCGCAACGAAAGCAGCGCCACTCCTACGGTCGACGCTCAGGCCCAGGCCTCGGTGCTGACCAGTTTTTGTGTCGGCCGACTGCAACGTTTTGCCCGCAGCGGGTTCAAGAGAGCGCCGACCGAACACCTCGACGCCAGCTTGGCGCAGTTGCTGCCCTGACACCGCGCCGCACCTCGGCACACCGACCCGCTGTGGGGAAAAACCCCACAACACGCCGGGTCGGTTTTTTTGCGCCACTTGAAAAAAGCACGAACGTTCGTTTATCATCGCGCACCATTGTTTCTTCCCTCGCGCTTGTCTGGTCTGTCATGAGCAACGTGTCTTCTTTGTCCTCTTCCCGTGCGGCGTCTGCCGGCCGAGCCAAAGGCCAGCAGACCAAGGCCGCCATCGTGGACGCGGCGCTGCAACTTGCCGCCCAGATTGGGCTGGAGGGGCTGTCGATTGGCCTGATCGCCGAGAGCCTGAAGATGAGCAAGTCGGGCGTGTTCGCCCACTTCGGCTCGCGCGAGGAACTGCAGATTTCGGTGGTGCGCGAATACCACACCCGCTTTGAGCAAGAGGTGTTTTTCACCGCCTTGCAGGCCGAGCGCGGCCTGCCCCGGGTGCGCGCGCTGTTCGACAACTGGATGAAGCGCAGCACGATCGAAATCGACTCGGGCTGCATCTACATCGGCGGCGCGGTCGAGTTCGATGATCGCCCCGGCCCGGTGCGCGACGAGCTGTCGCACTCGGTCCACACCTGGCTGGGTGCCATGCAGCGCGCCATCGACATCGCCATCGAAGAAGGCCATCTGCGCCCCGACACCGACTCGGCGCAGATGGGTTTTGAAATCCACGCTCTGATTCTGGCTTTGCATTACGAAGCCCGATTCCTGCGCAACCCCGCCGCGCTGCAACGCGCCCAACTGGCGTTTGAAGGCATTGTGCAACGCTACCAGGCCCTGCCTGGCCACAGCGCCCGCCCGAACGTTCGCTCGGATGCCCGCAAAACCAGCACGCGCAGCAGCGCCTGATCCATCGTTTTTCCACACTTTTTCAGGAGACCACCATGCCTAGCTACACCCCGCCCTTGCGCGACATGCAGTTCGTGATGCACGAGGTGCTGCGCGTGGAAGACGAGTTCAAGGCCTTGCCGGCCCACGCCGAGACCGACGCCGACACCGTCAATGCGGTGCTTGAAGAAGGTGGCAAGTTCGCCGCCGAGGTGGCCTTCCCGCTCAATATCAGCGGCGACGAAGAAGGCTGCACGCTGGACAAGACCACCCACGCGGTGACCACGCCCAAGGGCTTCAAGGAAGCCTATTCCCAATACGTGGCGGGCGGCTGGGCCGCCCTGTCGTGCGACCCGGAGTACGGCGGCCAGGGCTTGCCCTTTGTGGTCAACCAGTGCTTCTACGAAATGATGAACTCGGCCAACCAATCGTGGACCATGTACCCCGGCTTGAGCCATGGCGCCTACGAATGCCTGCACGCCCACGGCACCGACGAGCAAAAACGCCTGTACCTGCCCAAGCTCACCAGTGGCGAGTGGACTGGCACCATGTGCCTGACCGAGCCGCACTGTGGCACCGACTTAGGCCTGCTGCGCACCAAGGCCGAGCCGCTGGCCGATGGCAGCTACGCGATCACCGGCCAGAAGATCTTCATCAGCGCCGGCGAACACGACTTCACCGACAACATCGTGCACCTGGTGCTGGCGCGCCTGCCCGATGCCCCCGCCGGCAGCAAAGGCATCAGCCTGTTTGTGGTGCCCAAGTTCAAGGTCAATGCCGACGGCGGCATCGGCGAGCGCAACGGCATTTATTGCGGCGGTCTGGAGCACAAGATGGGCATCCACGGCAACGCCACTTGCCAGATGGTGCTCGACGGTGCGGTGGGCACCCTGGTGGGCCAGCCGCACAAAGGCCTGGCCGCCATGTTTGTGATGATGAACGCAGCCCGCCTGGGCGTGGGCAACCAGTCGCTGGGCCTGACCGAGGTGGCTTACCAGAACGCCCTGGCCTATGCCAAGGACCGCATCCAAATGCGCAGCCTCTCGGGCACCAAGGCCAAGGACAAAGCGGCCGACCCGATCATCGTGCACCCCGACGTGCGCAAAATGCTGCTGACCGCCAAGGCCTATGCCGAAGGTGGCCGCGCCATGGCCATTTACTGCGCGCTGTTGCTCGACAAAGAGCTGCACCACCCCGACGAGAAGGTGCGCAAGGAATGCGGCGAGATGGTCGCCTTGCTCACCCCCATCGTCAAAGCCTTCATCACCGACAACGGTTTTGAAGCCACCAACCACTGCATGCAGGTGTTCGGCGGCCACGGCTTCATCAAAGAGTGGGGCATGGAGCAGTATGTGCGCGACGCGCGCATCAACATGATTTACGAAGGCACCAACACCATCCAGAGTCTGGACCTGCTGGGCCGCAAGATCCTGGGGAACAACGGCGCCACGCTCAAGAAGTTCGGCAAGCTCATCGGCGCCTTGGTGACTGAGGAGGGCGTGAACGAAAAAATGGCGGAGTTCATCAACCCGCTGGCGGTGCTGGGCGAGCAGATCAACAAGTTCACCATGGAAATCGGCTTCAAGGGCCTGCAAAACCCCGACGAGGTGGGCGCCGCCGCCGTGGATTACCTGCGCGTGGCTGGACATCTGGTGTTCGGCTATTTCTGGGCCCGCATGGCACAAACCGCGCTGCGCCAGATCGCCGCCGGCAGCACCGACCCGTTCTACCAGGCCAAGCTGCAGACCGCACGTTTCTATTTCGCCAAAGTGTTCCCCGAAACCGCGACGCTGATGCGCCGTGCCCGCGCCGGCAGCCAGGTGCTGATGGACACCGACCTGGCCCTGGCCTGATTGTTCAACCCCCAACCCAAGGAAACTGTGATGAAAAAGACCGTGTTTGCCGCCCTGCTGGGCCTGGCCTCCTCCATCGCCTTTGCCCAAATGTCGCCAGTGGGCCTGTGGCGCACCATCGACGACGAGACCAAAACCGAAAAATCGCTGGTGCGCATCACCGAATCGGGTGGTGTGCTGACCGGCAAGGTGGAAAAAATCGCCGATCCGGCCAAGGCCAACGCCAATTGCGACAAATGCACCGATGAGCGCAAAGACAAGCCGGTGCTGGGCATGACCATCCTGCGCGGTGTGAAGCCCAGTTCGGAAGCTGGCACATGGGAAGGTGGCGACATCCTGGACCCCAACAACGGCAAGATTTACAAGGTGCGCATGAAGCCCATCGACGGCGGCAAGCAGATGGAAGTGCGCGGCTTCATTGGCGTGGCGCTGCTGGGCCGCACCCAGACCTGGGCTCGCGTGGAGTGATCTAGAGCCCCCCTGCGCCGCTGCGCGGCGTCCCCCCCGAGGGGGGACGCTCCCAGTGGGCCGGCAAAGCCGGACCCACGGGAGCTTGGGGCGGCAGGCACTTCTCGCCCACACCCTTTTGACCACGGATGCAAGCTGGTCCGCCATGTGTATGGCGCGTGGCTTGTGGCGCTCGCTTTGAAAGAATTCCTATGAACCGATTCCTTGTGAAAAAAGTGGCCGTGCTGGGCGCGGGTGTGATGGGGGCGCAGATCGCGGCCCATTTGGTGAACGTGAAAGTGCCGGTGGTCTTGTTCGATCTCCCGGACAGCAAGTCACCGAACAAAAACGGTATCGTCCAGCGTGCTATCGACAACCTCAAAAAACTCAAGCCTTCTCCGCTGGGTGTGGCATCGGACGCCGACCTGATCGGCCAGGCCAATTACGAGGAACACCTCGAACAACTGCGCGATTGCGACCTGATCATCGAGGCGATTGCCGAGCGCATGGACTGGAAGCGCGACCTGTACGCCAAGATCGCCCCCTTTGTGGCGCCACACGCCATCCTGGCGTCCAACACCTCGGGCCTGTCGATCACCGCTTTGTCTGACGCGCTGCCCGAGCAGCTGCGTTCGCGCTTCTGCGGCATTCACTTCTTTAACCCACCGCGCTACATGACGCTGGTGGAACTGATCGCCACCCCGGCCACCGAATCTGCCATTCTTGACCACCTGGAAGCCTTTGTCACCAGCGCTTTGGGCAAAGGCGTGGTGCGCGCCAAGGACACGCCCAACTTTGTGGCCAACCGCATCGGCATTGCCGGCATGCTGGCCACGATGAAAGAGGTGGAAAATTTCGGCTTGACCTACGACGTGGTCGACGACCTGACCGGCAAACGCCTGGGACGCGCCAGCAGCGGCACCTTCCGCACCGCCGACGTGGTGGGCCTGGACACCATGGCCCACGTCGTCAAGACGCTGCAGGACAACCTGAGCCTTGAGACCGACCCGTTCTACGGCCACTTCGGCACACCCGAGGTGCTCAAGACCCTGATTGAGATGGGTCACCTGGGCCAAAAGGCCAAGGCCGGCTTCTTTAAAAAGGTCGGGCGCGACATCATGCGTTTTGACCTGGCCAGCAAAGACTATGTGCCCGCCGGCCAGAAAGCCGACGAGGTGTATGGCCGTATGCTCAAAAAGCCCGCCGCCGAGCGCCTGAAACTGCTGCGCAACAGCGAAGGCCCGCAAGGCCAGTTCCTCTGGGCCATTTTGCGCAACGGTTTCCACTACGCCGCCGTGCATCTGGCCCACATTGCCGAGACCGCGCGCGACGTGGACTTGGCCATGCGTTGGGGCTTTGGCATGAAGCAAGGCCCGTTTGAACTGTGGCAAGAAGCCGGCTGGCTGGAAGTGGCCAAGATGGTGCAAGAAGACATCGACGCCGGCAAGGCGCTGTGCAACACGCCGCTGCCCGCCTGGGTGTTCAGCGGCCCGGTGGCCGACGCCGGTGGTGTGCACACCGCCCAGGGTTCGTGGAACCCGAGCACAGGCGTGTTCGAGCCGCGCCGCAGCCTGCCGGTCTACCAACGCCAGCCTTTCCCTGAGCTGCTGCTGGGCGAAGCGGGCGCCGATTTCCGCACGGCCGGCACCACCGTCAGCGAAGACGCCAACCTGCGCACTTGGTCGCTCGATGGCGAAGTGCTGATCGCCAGCATCAAAACCAAGATGCACACCATCAGCCCTGAAGTGTGCGAAGGCCTGATTGCTGCGGTAGAACTGGCCGAACGCGAATACCAAGGCCTGGTGATTTGGTCGGGCGACGAGCCGTTCAGCGCCGGTGCCGACCTGCAGGCTCTATTGCCGGCCTTTATGGCGGTGGGTGTGGCGGCGGTCGACGACGCCGAAGGCTTTATGCAGCAGATGATGTTGCGCCTGCGTTACGCCAACGTGCCGGTGGTCAGCGCCATGCGCGGCCTGGCCTTGGGCGGCGGCTGCGAACTGGCGGTGCACAGCGCCCGCCGTGTGGCCCAAATGGAAAGCTACGTGGGCTTGGTGGAAGTGGGCGTGGGCCTGATCCCTGGCGCGGGTGGTCTGACCTACATTGCCCGCCGCGCGGCCGAGAACGCCAAGTCGTCCACCGGCAAAGACCTGCTGCCCTTCCTGACCGAAGGCTTCACCGCTGCGGCCATGGCCAAGGTGGGTACCAGCGCCATCGAGTCGCGCAGCCTGGGGTATTTGCTGGAGAGCGACATCATCGTGCCGCACAAGGACGAGCTGCTGTCGGTGGCCATCAACGAAGCCAAGGCGATGTTCGCCAGCGGCTACCGCGCCCCCCACAAGCGCCTGTTCCCAGTGGCCGGCCGCGACGGCAAAGCCACCATTTTGGGCAGCCTGGTCAATATGCGCGACGGCGGCTTCATCAGCCAGCACGACTTCCACATCGCTTCGCTGATTGCGGGCGTGGTCACCGGCGGCGACGTCGATCCCGGCACGCTGGTGAGCGAGGAATACCTGATGACGCTGGAGCGCCAAGCCTTCTGCGCACTGATCGTGCACCCCAAAACGCAAGAGCGCATTTTGGGCATGTTGAACACCGGCAAGCCTGTGCGGAATTGAGGACACCCCCATGAAACAAGTTCAAGACGCTTACATCGTTGCTGCCACCCGCACCCCGATTGGCCGGTCGCACAAGGGTTCGTTCAAGCACCTGCGGCCCGACGACCTGCTGGCGCACGCGCTGCGCTCGGCCATGGCCCAAGTGCCTGGCCTGGACCCCAAGGCGGTGGAGGACGTGATTGCCGGCTGTGCCATTCCAGAGGGCCAGCAAGGCCTGAACGTGGCGCGCATCGGTGCCATCCTGGCTGGCCTGCCCAACAGCGTGGGCGGCATCACCGTCAACCGCTTCTGTGCCTCGGGTCTGTCGGCCCTGGCCATGGCGGCCGATCGCATCCGCGTGGGCGAGGCCGACGTGATGATCGCTGCGGGCACCGAGAGCATGAGCATGGTGCCGATGATGGGCAACAGCCCCAGCCTGTCGCCCGCCATCTTTCGCAACACCGACGATGTGGAAAGTTACGGCATCGCCTACGGCATGGGCCTGACCGCCGAAAAAGTGGCGCAGCAGTGGAAGGTGAGCCGCGACGCACAAGACGCGTTTGCCGTGCAGTCGCACGCCCGCGCAGTGGCCGCCATGCAAGCCGGCGAGTTCACCGACGAGATCACGCCCGTGACGGTGCAAGAACGCAGCGTGGACCTGGGCAGCGCGCAGGTGACCGTGACCGAGCGCACCGTGAGCCTGGACGAAGGCGCGCGCCCCGACACCACACTGGAAGGTCTGGCCAAGCTGCGCACCGTGTTTGCCGCGCGCGGTTCGGTGACGGCGGGCAACAGCTCGCAGACCAGCGACGGCGCAGGCGCGCTGATTGTGGTGAGCGAAGCCGCGCTCAAGCGCTACAACCTGACGCCGCTGGCCCGCTTCGTGAGCTACGCCAGCCGTGGCGTGCCGCCGCACATCATGGGCATTGGTCCGGTCGAAGCCATTCCCGCCGCGCTGAAAAACGCCGGCCTCAAGCAAGACGACATCGACTGGTTCGAACTCAACGAGGCTTTTGCTGCGCAGTCGCTGGCGGTCATGAACACCCTGGGCCTGGACCCGGCCAAGGTCAACCCCATGGGCGGCGCCATTGCGCTGGGCCACCCGCTG
The DNA here is from genome assembly GCA_945869245.1 of Hydrogenophaga intermedia. GTDB lineage: Bacteria > Pseudomonadota > Gammaproteobacteria > Burkholderiales > Burkholderiaceae_C > Hydrogenophaga > Hydrogenophaga intermedia_B. Next base: position 280 of record CAMBOY010000077.1, on the reverse strand, counting down.
GGCGCCACTGGCGCCATCCGCGCAGCCACCGTGGTGCACGCGCTCAAGCGCCACAACAAAAAGTACGGCATGGTGACGATGTGTGTGGGCATGGGGCAGGGGGCGGCTGGAGTCTTCGAGCGAGTCTGACGACTCCCCCCGCGCCGCTGCGCGTCACCCCCCGTAGGGGGGCGGCACCGGCGGCCCGGCTAAGCCGGTTCCGCGGTGCCCTGGCTGCAGACACTTCGTCACGCACAGGACTTTGGATATCGGGTGATTTCAGGACACTTGAACCATGAAC
>CAMBOY010000076.1 GCA_945869245.1 Hydrogenophaga intermedia | reverse complement strand
CAAATGTCGTGGGTGTAGTTGAACAGCACCGCATCGGCCGGCTCGGGCAGCTGCACCATTTCGGCCGCTTCGTTGCGGTGCCACACATGGGCCCAGCCTTCGCGTTGCACACGCTGCTCGGCCAGGGCAAACATGTCGGGGCTTTGCTCGAAGGCCAGCACGCGGCCGGTGTCGCCCACGCCGTCGCGCAGCAGGGCGTAGCTCAGGCCGGTGCCGGCGCCCACGTCCAGCACGGTCTGGCCGGGGCGCAACTGCAGCAGCGCAATGGTGCGCCGGCGCAGCGGCATGGTGCGCTGGGCCGATGCGTCGTAGCCAGCGGCTTTGTTGCGGTAGCGTTCGATGGAGAGTTCGTTGTCGGTCATGTCCACCTTGGTCGCCACAGACTTCAGGAACTTACTCGCGAGGCCGAATGCAAGCCCATGACGCCGATCACAATGAGTCCGATGCTCGCCATTTTCACGGCCGTCATGGGTTCCTTGAAGTAGTACACCCCGATCAGCGCCGTCAGCACCGTGCCCACCCCCGACCACACGCCGTAGACCACGCTCAGGCCCAGCACGCGGATGACCAGAGTATTGAGCGCAAACGAGCCGGCGTAGAACACAAAAATCAGCACCGACGGCGTGAGCCGGGTGAAACCCTCCGACAGGCGCATGCTGGTGGTGCCCGCCACCTCCAGCACAATGGCCACCGACAGCACGGCCCAGGCTTGCGCGACACTGAGCGTTGTCATCGGGTCAACCAGCGTCGAGTGCCGTGGCTGGCCGCGTCCACCACCGCCACCATGAGCAGCATGGCACCCAGGTCGGTTGCGGTTTTTCCCATCTGGAACAGGCCCATGTGAAAGGCCAGCAACTGCCCCAGGCCGCCCGCACCCACCACACCCAGCACGGCAGCGGCGCGGATGTTGTTTTCCCAGCGGTAGAGCGTGTAACTCATGAGTTGCGGCAGAACCTGCGGCAGCGTGGCATACAGGAACACCCGGCCATTGCCCACGCCGTGGGTGCGCAGCGCGGTGCCGGGGCCGGGTGGCGCGTTTTCAATCGCCTCGGCAAACAATCTGCCCAGCACGCCGGTGGTGTGCAGCGCCAGCGCCAGCGTGCCGGCCATCGGCCCGAGTCCGGCCGAAATCAGCAGCAGCGCGGCCCACACCAGCTCGGGAATGCTGCGCAGTGCATTCAGGATGAGGCGGGTGGGCGAGCGCGCCCAGGCGGCATCGCCCTCGTGCAAGCGGCTGGCGGGCAAGGCCAGTGCCAGTCCTGCCACCGCCGCCAAGCCGGTGCCCAGCGCCGACATGGCCAGTGTTTCCCAAGCACCCACAGCCACCTTGTGCAGAAACTCTGGTGAGGTGTCGGGCGGGAAAAACTCGCCCACAAACTTGCCCATGCTGCGCAACGCGTCCATCGACAGAAACTGCGCCCATTGCAGGTCTAGGCTCCAGAAGCTGGCCACCACCAGCAGCACGATGCCCGCCGTGCACCAGCAGGCCTTGCAGCGCGCGTCAAACAGCGGCGGCGGCAGGCGGTAGGTCTCGTTGGCGGCGCGCGGCTTGGGGGTCATCGGCGGGCTCCTTCCAGCACACACCGCGGAACGGGCTTGGCCCGGCCGCAGGTGTGGTCCCCCCTGGCCAGGGGGGAAGACGCGAAGCGGCGCAGGGGGGTCATCCGAGTCCTTTTCGCAGCATGGCGCTCAGCTTGTCCGCGAGCGCCACCAGGGCGATGAAGACGAGCAACATGCTGGCCACCTCGCCGCCTTCAAACATCTTCATCGAGTTGTCCAGCTGCTGGCCCAAGCCGCCTGCGCCCACAAAACCCAGCACCACCGAGCTGCGGATGGCGCATTCCCAGCGGTAGACGGTGTAACTGGTCAGTTCGGCCGCGTTGGTGGGCAGTAGGCCGTAAAAAAAGGCCTGCAGGCGCGAGCTGCCGTTGCGCAGCAGGGTTTCGGTGGCGTGGGTATCGCCGCTTTCCAAAATCTCGCCGTAGACCTTGCCCAGCATGCCGCCATAGGTCAGCGCAATCGCCAGCACACCGGCCGTGGGCCCCAGGCCCACCACCCGCACAAACACCAGCGCCCACACCAGCTCAGGAATGCTGCGCAACACAATCAACACCCAGCGCACGCCCTGGCGCAGCCAGAATGGTCCGCGTGCCATGCGGCCCGACAGGGCAGAGACCGACAGCACCCGCACATTCACCAGGGTGAGCGGGATCGCCACCACCAGCGCCAGCGTGACGCCAGCGGTGGCCATGGCCACGGTGCGCCAGGTTTCTTGGGCCACCATCAGCAGAAATTCGCTGTCGTGCGCCAGCGGAAAAAACGTGGACAGAAACTGGCGCGTCACCTTCAGGTTGTCGGGCTCCAGCAGCACCCAAGGCCGAAATTCCGTGGCCACACCCAGCGGCCACAACACCACCGCCATGGCCAGCAGCCAGAACACGCGGCCCTGCCAGGCCGGGTCGCGGGTGGGGGCGTGGACCACACGAAGCTCAGACATGGCGCAATGCCTTCATCCAGCAGCAGCCGCAGAACCGGCTTCGCCGGGCTGCTGGCTGCGCCCCCCTGGAGGGGGGTGACGCGAAGCGGCGCGGGGGGTGCATCATCGTCACCGGCAATGCATGACGACGGGTTGCGGTCCGCTGCTTTCAACGGGTACCGCGACTGGCACCTCACCACGCAGCTCGTGTTCAAACTGGTCGTACAGCGCGGCCAGGCGTTCGCGGCTCACCTCGGCGGCGGGCAGGTCAAAAGCCAGTTGTCCGTCGCGCAGGCCAATCACGCGTGGAAAGTGCGCCAGCGCCACGTCCACCTGGTGCAGCGTGGCCACCAGGGTGGCGCCACGCGCGCGCGCTTGTTCGGTGAGGGTGCCGATGGCTTGGCGCGAACGCGTCGGGTCTAAGGCCGATAAAGGTTCATCTATAAGCCAGAGCGACGCATCGGACAGCAGCGCGCGCGCCAGCCCCACTCGTTGGCGTTCGCCACCCGAGAGGCGGTCCACCCGCTCAAACAGTTTGTCGGCCAGGTCAAAACGGTCCAGCGCGTTGTAGGCGGCGGGAATGTCGCTGGGGTAGAACAGCGAGCGCAGGCTCTGCCACAGGCCCATGCTGGGCAGGCGCCCGGCCAGCACAGCGGTCACCACCCGCTGGCGCGGCGGCAGCGGCGGCACCTGCGGCGCCAGAAACAGCCGCCCGCGCAAGCGCTGCAAGGCGCTGCGCGGCAGCTGCCAGGGCGCTTGGTCGTCCAGCGTGAGCCCGCCGGCCGAAGGCGGCAGCGCGCAGGCCAAGGCTTGCAGCAGCGTGGTTTTGCCCGCGCCGCTGGGCCCGATCACCGCCACTTGTTCACCCGTTGTGATGCTCAGCGACAGGTCGCGTATGGCGGGCGCTGAGCCCACGCGCGCGGCCGGGTGTCGCGCCGATAGCGAGTGCAGTTCCAGCTTCACGCGCGCAGCCCTGCGCTCACAGCAGGCCAGCGCTGCGGGCTGCGGTTTCCAGGCCTTTGTAGTTCTCGGGCTTGGTTTCGATGTAGCGGGTGGCGCGGTTCAGGCGCAGAATTTCGGCGTGCTCGGGGTTGGCCGGGTTCAGGGCCAGCAGCGCGGCCTTGACCTTGTCTTGCAGGGCCTTGGGCATGTCGGCGTGCACCGACCAGTTGTAGTTGAAGTAACCCGGGGTGGTGTAGAACACATCCACCGCCTTGGTGTCGACCTTGTTCTCGTTCACAAACTTGCGCCACACGGTGATGTCCAGCGCGGCGGCGTCGACCTTGCCACTGACCACCGAGGCGATGGTGGCGTCGTGTGCGCCGCTGTAGGCGATGCGGCGGAAGTCTTTTTCGGGGTTGATGTTGGCGGCCAGCAAAAAGCTGCGCGGCATCAGGTGGCCGGATGTGCTGCTTTGCGAACCAAAGCTGATCTGCTTGCCCTTCATGTCGGCCAGGCTCTTGATGCCCGAATCGGTCTTGGCAATAAACACCGACTGGAACTTGGTGTCTTCTTCGCGCTGGGCCAAAGGCACAATTTTGCCGCCCGAGCGGATGTTGGCCTGCACATGGGTGAAGCCACCAAACCACACCACGTCGACCTTCTTGTTCACCAGCGCTTCCACGGCGGCGGGGTAGTCGTTCACCGGGGTGAATTCCACCTTCATGCCCAAGGCTTTTTCCAGGTAGTTGGCCAGCGGCATGAACTTGCGGATTTGTTCGGTGGCCGCTTCTTCGGGGATGGTGGTCACCCGCAGCACTTGCTGGGCATGCGCCAGCGAAGCGAGGGCGGACGACAGGAACACGGCGCAGGTCAAGAGTGCGCGGCGGGTGGGTAGCAAGGCCATGGGGTATCCGATCAAGGAGGATAAGGAAGCCGTATTACACCCCATGCCCAGTGCCTTGTTGTGGCGTCGGGCTTCGGGGCAATCCCCTGTAAGAAAGCGCTCGCTGGCGCGACCAAGCGGTTTTACCGTCGGGTTTATAAACACGCATGATCCACGTCCCGCCAGTTGCCACGCCCCACTTTGTACAAATCCACCACACCAACAACGCCGATTTGCGTGCCGAGCTGCAAGCCGGCTTGATGGCCCAGCCGGCCCACGCTGCGCCGAAATTCTTTTACGACGCGCTGGGCTCGCGCCTATTTGACGCCATCACCGAACTGCAGGAGTACTACCCCACCCGAACCGAAGCGGCCATCGTGGCCGCCCACGGTCCGGCGATGGCGCGCTGCGTGCCGCCGCATGCGGTGCTGATCGACTTGGGCGCTGGCAGCTGCGCCAAGGCCGCGCGCCTGTTTCCGGTGCTCGCACCCGCTGCGTATGTGGCGGTCGACATTTCGGTGGACTACCTGCGCGACGCCCTGGGCACGCTGCAGCAACGCCACCCCAGCCTGCCCATATTGGGTCTGGGGCTGGACTTTTCGGCCGAGCTGGCCTTGCCGCCCGAGGCGCAGGCCTGGCTCACCGACCACGCCTTGCAACAAGCGCCGCGCTGTGTCTTGTATCCCGGCTCCAGCATCGGCAACTTCAGTCCCGCCGAGGCACTGGCCCTGCTGCGCCAAGCGCGCACCCTGTGTGCCCAGGGGGGTGCCGGCGGTGGTCTGCTGATCGGGGTGGACCGCGTCAAAGACCGCGCCATGTTGGAGCCCGCCTACGACGACGCGCTGGGCGTTACCGCCGCCTTCAACCGCAACCTGCTGCTGCATGTGAACCAGCTGCTGGGCAGCGACTTTGCGCCGGCGCGCTGGGCCCATGTGGCGTGTTTCAACGCAACGAAATCGCGCATTGAAATGCACCTGGTCAGCCAAGGCGAACAAACCGTGCGCTGGCCCGGCGGCGAACGCCACTTTGCCGACGGCGAACGCCTGCACACCGAAAACTCCTACAAATGGACGCCCGAAGCCTTTGCCGACCTGCTGCAACAGGCCGGCTTTGCCGCACCCACCGAATGGAGCGACGACCAGGGCTGGTTCAGCGTGTTCTGGGCGCCAGCCTAACGCTCACTGTCCCTGACCGAGCGCGAAGCCCTGCACCCCGTTGAAGGTGCAGAGGTTCTCGGTCTTGATCACGTCGATGCCCGCATCGGTCAGCGCGGCCATCAGCTCAACGATGTCGCGCTGGCCGATGGTGCCTTGCGCGCTGGTGGCGGTGAAGCGGCAGCGCCAGTGGTCGGTGCAAAACGTCTCCGGAAAACCCTGGGGCCACACCTTGACGCCGCGGTTGGTGATCATCTGCAACTGCAGCGCGGGGGTGCTGGCTGCCTGCAACTGGCCCGCCAGCGCCTTCACCGTGCGCTTGCCTTCGTGCACAAACACGTCCACTCCCACCAGCGCCTTGGCTGCCGCTGGCGCGCGCAGGTACAGCGGCCGCTTGGGCGCCTGGTCCGTCTGGTTTGACTGGGGTGTGGGCGCCTGGTAGCGCACGGTGGCAAAGTGCTGCGGTACACGGCCCAGGCGCTCGATCACCGCGTCGGCAAAGGCCATGCAGCCCAGCGGCACCGTGCCGGCGCTTGCCTGGTGCAGGTCGGTGGTCACCTGGCCGTCCTCGATGGTGCAGAGCCAGGCGTTGTGGATGCGTTCGGCCACCTCGGGCTGGCCGATGTGCACCAGCATCATCACCGCGCCCAGGAGCAGCCCGCTCGGGTTGGCAATGCCCTGACCGGCGATGTCGGGCGCGCTGCCGTGGATGGCTTCGAACATCGCCACATGCTCGCCAATGTTGGCGCTGCCGGCCAGGCCCACACTGCCGGTCATTTCGGCCGCGATGTCGCTGAGGATGTCGCCGTACAGATTGGGTGTCACGATCACGTCGAACTGCTCGGGTTTCGTCGCCAGCCGCGCCGCGCCAATGTCGATGATCATGTGCTCGGTGGCGATCTCGGGGTATTCGGTGCGAATCTCGTCGAACACCTGGTGGAACAGGCCGTCGGTCATCTTCATGATGTTGTCCTTGCTCATGCAAGTGACCTTCTTGCGGCCGTGGGCCCGCGCGTACTCAAACGCATAGCGCACAATTTTTTCGCAGCCCGGGCGGGTGATGAGCTTCAGACACTGAAACACCTCGTCGGTCTGGCGGTGCTCGATGCCGGCGTACAGGTCTTCCTCGTTTTCGCGCACGATCACCAGGTTGAGCTTGGGGTGCTGCGTGGCCACAAACGGCGCGTAGCTCACGCAGGGCCGCACATTGGCGTACAACCCCAGGGTTTTGCGGATGGTGACGTTGAGGCTTTTGTAGCCGCCGCCGCTGGGGGTGGTGATGGGCGCCTTCAAAAACACTTGGGTGCGGCGCAGGCTGTCCCAGGCCTCGGGCGCAATGCCACTGGAGTGCCCGGCCAGGTACATGTTTTCGCCGATCTCGATGGTCTCGGGCACGATGCGCGCGCCAGCGGCTGCCAGCACCTTGAGCGTGGCGGCCATGATCTCGGGGCCAATGCCGTCGCCATGCGCTACGGTGATCGGCACCCAGGTGTCGACAGGCGCGTTGACCGCGTCGTTGAGCAGGGTTTGCGGGGCGTCGTTTTTCATCGTCTGTCCTTCGTGGGGGGTGAATGGCCGCACTGTAGGCAGGCTGAGTCATAAAGAAAAATTCTTTGTTTTTATGCAATACATAGATCAAAATCTATAAAACACCCCGCCACCCATGCCCACCCCCATCCAACGCCTGTTGCGCATCTCGCCCCAGCAGCTGCGCGCCTTTGAAGCCACCGCCCGCCTGATGTCGGTCACGCAGGCCGCGCGCGAACTGCATGTGAGCCAACCCACGGTGAGCGTGCAGCTGCGCGAACTCGCCGCGCTGGTGGGCGAAGCCCTGTTTGAGCCGCTGGGCCGTGGCATTCGCCTCACCCCGACCGGCGAGGCGCTGCAGGCCACGGTGGGCGACATCGCCGCCTGCTGGCAGCGGTTTGAAGACCGGCTGGGCGATGTGCGCGGCCTGTTGCGCGGGCGCCTGCGCATCGCGGCGGTCACCACCGCCGAGTACTTTGTGCCCGACCTGCTGGGGCCTTTTGCCGCCCTGCATCCGGGCATCGAAATCGACCTCGCGGTGGAAAACCGCGACCGCGTCATTGCCCGTCTGCACCGCCAGGCCGACGATCTGGCCGTGATGATGCTGCCGCCCGACGAACTGCCGCTGCACAGCCTGCCCTTTTTGGCCAACCCGCTGGTGGTGATTGCGCCGCGCAGCCACCCGTTGGCCGCCAGCCAGCGGCCCATCACCCTGGCCGAGCTGGCGCAAGAACGTTGGCTCATGCGCGAAGTGGGCAGCGGCACCCGGCTGGTGGCCGAGCGCCATTTCGCCGACCACGGCTTTGTGCCGCGTGTGGCCATGAGCCTGGGCAGCAACGAAGCCATCAAACACGCGGTGGGTGCCGGACTGGGGCTGGCGGTGGTGTCGGCCCTGGCCGTGGGCCAAGACACCCCCGCCGCCCAGCACCCCTGGGTGGAGCTGCCGGTCGACACCTTTCCCATCGAACGCCACTGGTCGCTGGTGTGGCGGCGCGACGTGCCCCTGTCGCCGGCGGCGCGCCAGCTGGTCACTTACCTGGAGGCCAGCGCGCCATGAGCGACAGCACCCCTCCCAGCCGCACCGCCGCGCTGCAACGCGCCGCCGCCGTGCGCCCCCACGACTACGCCCGCAGCCGCAACCACCTCGACGGCGCCGTCACCGGCCTGTCGCCTTACCTCACCCACGGCCTGCTGACATTGCCCGAGGCGCTGGCCGCTGCGCTGCAGCACGGGCCGCTGCTGGTGGAACACAAACTGGTCTACGAATTGGGCTGGCGCGCGTTTTATCGCCATGTGTGGGCCACGCGCGGCGACGGCATTTTGCAATCGCTGCACGACGGGCCATTGCCCGAAGGCGCCTACGCGCCCAGCCTGCCCGCCGATGTGCGCCAAGCGCGCACCGGCGTGCCAGTGATCGACCAAGCCGTGCGCACCTTGTACGCCAGCGGCAGCCTGCACAACCACGCCCGCATGTGGCTGGCCAGCTATCTGGTGCATGTGCGCCGGGTGCACTGGCGCGCCGGCGCCGACTGGCTGGTGGCCCACCTGCGCGACGGCGACCTTGCCAGCAACCACCTGAGCTGGCAGTGGGTGGCCGGCACCGGCAGTGCCAAGCCCTATCTGTTCAACGCCGACAACGTGGCCCGCTTTGCGCCCGAGTCGTGGCACAGCCCAGGCACGGTGGTGGACCAGAGCTACGAGGCGCTCGACGCCATCGCCAGGGGCGGACCGCTGCCACCGCCCCCACGCGTCGGCCTGCCCGCCGCAGCCGAGCCCGCGCTGCTGCGCGAACCCCCGCCCGACCTGCGCGCCCAGCACACCGATATGGCCGCACTCGCCGCCGCCGTGGCCGGCCGGCCCGTGTGGCTGGTGCACCCCTGGGCGCTGCGCCCACCACCGGCCGATCTGAGCGCCGACGCGCTGGTGCTGGGCGTCTACCCGACAGAGCACCACAGCGCCTGGCCCTGGCCCGAAGCGCGCTGGCGCTGGGTGGACGCCGCCATGGCCGACGTGGCCCCGCTGCGCGTGGCCACCGACGCCACCACCTTGGCCCAAGCCCTGCACAGCGCGCGTGTGGTGCGCAGCGTGGCCGACCCGCACATCAGCCGCTGGCTCGCGCCCCTGGCCCAGCTCGACGCCGAGCCCAGCCCCTTCCCGCTGGTGGAGCGGCCGTGCACCAGTTTTTCACAGTGGTGGAAGCGCGCCACTCAAGGTGTGGCGCAGGCGGACGAGTGGTTGAGTTCAAAACAACTCGCTGTGTGAGCCGGTGCGGATCAGCGTCATCGACCCTGTTTCCGCATCGCCTGTTTTAAGGTAGATCAGCAGCCAATCCGGCGTGATGTGGCATTCGCGAGTGCCCACATAGTCGCCGGTCAAGCCATGGTCGCGGTGGCGATCAGCCAGCGGCCTGTCGTGCATCAGCTCGCGCACCACATCGCGCATTTTTTCCCAGTTGTGTCGGCCCGAGCGTTCGATGCGCTTCTTGTCCGATTTGAACTGCTTGGTTTGTTTCAACTCCCTGGGCATAGGCCGTGGCGATCAGAGATCGTCCAGCGACACCTTGGTCGCCTTGCCGGCTTTGGCGGCCTTGACCGCAGCCACAGTGGTTGCGTTGGCTTTGGGCAAGACCATGGGAAGGCCACCCGTTTCCACCACGCTGCGCAAAAACAGGCGAATCGCCGTGCTCACATCCAGCCCCGATGCTTCCAGCACGGCAGCGGCATCGCGCTTGAGTTCGGGTTCCACTCGGGCGCGCACATCCACAGTCATCATGATTTTCTCCATGGGATTTTGTGGTCTCATTGTAGCTACAATGAGACCACATTGGTGCAGAAATTGCTGCAGCCGATTCACCCCAGTCACCACCCTGGCGCAGGCGAACGAGTGGCTGTGACGCTGGCGACTTGCGCTAAGCGCTGCGGCAACCACAGCGTGGCGCCCGCTCGCACGTTGTACTGGTCCACATGGCCAGACACCGTTTGGGCGTCGTCGATGTAGTGCAAGTGAAAGCGTTCACCGCCGTGTGAAATCACGCCTTCGAGCTGCGCGCCGCTGTACACCCCCACCAACTGGCCGCTGACTCGTGGCTGGCGAAACAGCTTCATGCCCGACTGGTGGTTGGCGCGCCCGGCGCCATGGCCCTGGTGTCCGCCGTGGGCTGTCGCGCTGTGGCCGCCGGCGCCGCCTTTGGGCGCCTCACCGGTCACCACGTGCCAAATCAGGTGGGTGTAATCGCCCGTCACCCGAAACACAAATGGCTGTTGCAGATCCAGCCGCTGGGCCTGCGCCTGTGTTTGAACAAAAGCCTCAAACTGCGCCTGATCCATGTGGCTGGGCACCGTCACCTGGGTCCATTGCGCCACCTTGGCACTGGCCCACAGCGTGGCTGAGGCATTCGGCTCGGGCGCCGCCACCCGCCCCTCGGGGTCTGAGCCCAGGCTCACCAGAACCCGCCCGTCCACCTGAATCACCTCACCTTTCAGGTCGGTCATTGCGCCCACACCCCAGGTGCCCGGCGCCCTGTCCAGCTGCGACAAAGCCACCTGGGCCTTGGCCTGACCCGAGCGCATCATCTCGGTGAAGTTGCCATGGTGCACAAGCCCCGCAGGTTGCGCCGCCACCCAGCCGCACCACAGCGCCAGCGCGCCCATCCATATCCGCTTGTTCATCGTCACCTCATCAATAAACCCATCCCAGGCCCCCACAGCCGCCCAGGCCGTGGGGCATCAGACGCTGCAGTGTGCGCGTTCGGGTGGTCTGTGCATATGATCGAGGTCATATGTCCAGTGCCACCTTGTATGCCCCTGATGGGCTGAGCCAACTGCTCGCCCCTGCGCTCCATGCCCTGTGTGAAGACCACAGCCTGGGCGCAGGTGATGTGCTGTTTCTGACCCGGCAAAAGCCGCGCTGGATGCACTTCGTCACCCAAGGCGAGGTGGTGCTTGAGCGGCACGGCCACAACGGTGAAATGGCCTGCTTGCAGCGCTGCCAACACGGCTTTGTGGCCGAGGCCAGCCTCACCTCAGACCGCTACCACTGCGACGCCCGCACCACCCGGCCCAGCCGCCTCACCCGCATTCCCATGCAGGCGCTGCGCCAGGCCTTGCACGACGACCGCGATTTTTCGGTGCGGTGGATACAGATGCTCAGCGCCGAAGTGCGCCAACTGCGCTTGAGCCATGAACGCCTGACCTTGCCCAAGGTGCAGGACAGGGTGCTGCACCTCATCGACACCGAAGGCCACCAGGGCCGCTACACGCTCAACGGCTCTGTCAAACAACTGGCCGCCCAGCTCGCCGTGACGCACGAGGCGCTCTACCGCGCCCTGGCCGAATTGGAGCGCGACCGGCGCATCGAGCGCAGCTACGGAATGCTCCGGTTGCGCAAGGCGCTACCGTGAGACCCGCCATCACCCCACGCTGGCACAGCCTTCACCGCTCTGCCAGCCGCCCTGTCACATACTTGTGCAGCACGCTGGCAATCAAGGTTTGGTACGGCATGCCCTGCTCCAGCGCCTTGACCTGAATGTCTTGCAGGTCGCCAGACGACAGGCGAATGTTCACCCGCTTGTCTTTCAGCG
>CAMBOY010000075.1 GCA_945869245.1 Hydrogenophaga intermedia | reverse complement strand
CGCTGCGCGCGCCGCGGCGGCGCTCGGGCGCAGCGACACCATGGGCAAAACCGGCACCACCAGCGACGCGCTCGATGCTTGGTTTGCCGGCTACCACCCCAGCGTGGTCGCGGTGGCGTGGGTGGGCCACAGCACACCCAAAAGCCTGGGTGAGCGCGAATCCGGCGGTCGGCTGGCCTTGCCGATCTGGATCGACTTCATGGCCCATGCGCTCAAATCGGTGCCACTGGCCACACCGGTTGCGCCGGCGGGCGTGGCTCTCATCGATGGCGACTGGCGCTACACCGAATGGGCCAACGGTGGCTGGGTCAGCGCCCTTGGCGACAGCAGCGGCGCGGTGTACGCGCCCACCACCATTCCCGAAGCCGCCGCACCAGGGAGCGCCAACCCGGCGGCAGCGACAAACCCGCCGGCCCCCCCTGCAGTGCTCGCACCGGCCACCTCTGCGGTCCCGGCGCCAGTGGGCGACTCCATGCCTGCGCCGGTGCAGCCTTGAGCAGCAGCGACGCCGCGTTCAATGCGGCGTTTGATACGGCACTCAGGCGCCGCAAAGGCGGGCTTTGGCCTCGGCGTATTCGCGCTTGAAGCGCGCCACCAACTCGGCCGCTGGCACCACCTCGCGGATGGCGCCGATGCCCTGGCCACAGCCCCAAATGTCTTTCCAGGCCTTGGCCGCATTCGCCCCTTCGCCGCTGGCGAAGTTCATCTTGCTCGGATCGCTCTCGGGCAGGTTGTCGGGATCCATGCCGGCGTTCTTGATGCTGCCCTTGAGGTAGTTGCCGTGCACGCCGGTGTAGAAGTTGCTGTAGACAATATCGTCCGAGTTGCTCTCGGTGATCATCTGTTTGTAACCGTCCACCGCACGCGCCTCGTCGGTGGCGATGAAGGCCGAGCCGATGTAGGCGAAGTCGGCGCCCATGGCCTGCGCGGCCAACACCGCGCCGCCCGAGGCGATCGAGCCTGAGAGCGCCACCGGGCCATCAAACCACTCGCGAATTTCCTGGATCATGGCAAACGGGCTCTTGACGCTGGCATGACCTCCGGCACCGGCGGCCACCGGAATCAGTCCGTCGGCGCCTTTTTCAATCGCCTTGTGCGCGAACACGTTGTTGATCACGTCGTGCAGCACCACACCACCCCAACTGTGCACCGCCTGGTTCACGTCTTCGCGCGCGCCCAGGCTGGTGATGACGATCGGCACCTTGTACTTGGCGCACAGCTGCAGGTCGTGTTCCAGCCGGTCGTTGCTCTTGTGCACGATCTGGTTGATGGCAAAGGGCGCGGCCTTGTGGTCCGGGTTGGCTTTGTCGTGCGCCGCCAGCGCCTCGGTGATCTCGGCCAGCCATTCGTCGAGCTGCGAAGCCGGGCGCGCGTTGAGCGCGGGCATGGAGCCCACCACCCCCGCCTTGCACTGGGCGATCACCAGCTTGGGGTTGCTGATGATGAACAACGGCGAACCGATCACCGGGAAAGGCAGATGCTGCAAAACGGGCGGTAAGTAACGCTGGCGAGTGCTCATGGGTGTCTCCGGACTGGGTGGTGGGATGTTGGGAAAGAGCTGACCCCGGGCCTGTCTGCACCGAGACAGGCCCCAAGGCAACAGAGGTCACATCGGGGATTTAGAACGCTTCAGCCGGCAAGGCGGTCACCGCCTCGGCGCCTTCCACAATCGCATCGCGCACGCCGGGCGCGCGGCTCAGAATGTGGTCGGCGTAGAAACGCGCGGTGGTGATCTTGGCCTGCATGAAGGGCACATCGTTGCCGGCGGCCAGTTGCTCTTGCGCCACCAGCAGCGCGCGCGCCAGCTGCCACCCAGCCATCAGATTGCCCGCCAGCATCAGGTAGGGCACGCTGCCGGCAAAAGCGGCGTTGGGGTTGGCGCGGGTGTTGGCGGCGATGAAATCCACCACATCCACAAAGGCTTGGCGCGCCGCGCCCAAGCGCTTGGCCACAGCCAATGCGTTGGCGCTGCCGTTGGCTTTGAGCGCCGCTTCGGTCGCCTCGATCTGGGCGGCGAGCGCCTTGGCCGATGCGCCACCGTCGCGCGCCGTTTTGCGGCCCACCAGGTCGTTGGCCTGGATGGCGGTAGTGCCTTCGTAAATGGTCAGGATTTTTGCGTCGCGGTAGTACTGGGCGGCGCCGGTTTCTTCGATGAAACCCATGCCGCCGTGCACCTGCACACCCAGGGACGTGACCTCCAGGCTCATCTCGGTGCTGTAGCCTTTGACCAGCGGCACCAGGAATTCGTAGAACGCCGCGTTCTGCTTGCGCGCCTCGGCGTCGGGGTGGTGGTGGGCCGCGTCGTAGGCGGCGGCGGCCACACTGGCCATGGCACGGCAGCCCTCTGTGACCGCACGCATGGTCATGAGCATGCGCTTGACATCGGGGTGGTGGATGATGGGCGCGGCCGCTGTGAAGCTGCCATCGACCGGGCGGCTCTGCACCCGGTCGCGGGCGTATTGCACCGCTTTTTGGTAAGCCCGCTCGGCGATCGCAATACCCTGCACACCCACCGCGTAGCGGGCGGCGTTCATCATGATGAACATGTATTCCAGGCCACGGTTTTCTTCGCCCACCAGATAGCCTACGGCACCGCCATGGTCGCCGTACTGCAGCACAGCGGTGGGCGATGCCTTGATGCCCATCTTGTGTTCGATAGACACACAATGCACGTCGTTGCGCGCGCCCAGCGTGCCGTCGGGGTTGACCATGAATTTGGGCACCACAAACAGGCTGATGCCCTTCACACCCTCGGGCGCCCCGGTCACCCGAGCCAGCACCAGGTGCACGATGTTGTCGGCCATGTCGTGCTCACCGTAGGTGATGTAGATCTTGGTGCCGAACACCTTGTAAGTGCCGTCGGGCTGGGGCTCGGCTCGGCTGCGTACGGCGGCCAAATCCGAACCCGCTTGGGGCTCAGTCAGGTTCATGGTGCCGGTCCACTCGCCGCTCACCAGCTTCTCCAGATAGGTGGCTTTCAGATCGTCGCTGGCGGCGGTCAACAGCGCTTCAATGGCACCGTCGGTGAGCAGTGGGCACAAGGCAAAGCTCATGTTGGCGCTGTTGAGCATTTCGCCGCAGGCCGCGCCGATGGTTTTGGGCAAACCCTGGCCACCAAAGTCGACCGGGTGCTGCAAGCCCTGCCAGCCGCCTTCGGCGTACTGTTTGTAGGCCTCCTTGAAGCCAGGCGTGGTCGTCACTTGGTTGCCACTGTGGTGAAACGAAGGGTTTTTGTCGCCTTCCCAGTTCAGCGGCGCAATCACGCCTTCGTTGAGCTTGGCGCACTCCTCCAGCACCGCTTGTGCGGTCTCCAGACCGGCATCCTCGAAACCCGGCAGCTGGGCCACCTGGTCGATGCGCGCGATGTGCTCGATGTTGAACAACATGTCCTTGAGAGGGGCGACGTAACTCATCCTGAAATCTCCGAAAAGGGGCAACAACCGTCAGCAGATACAAGAAGGGCATCGCAAGCGATGCCCTGACAAGGCGGGACTCAGAGCTTGGACACCAACTCGGGCACCGCCGCAAACAAATCGGCTTCCAGGCCGTAGTCGGCCACGCTGAAAATGGGCGCCTCGGGGTCTTTGTTGATCGCAACGATCACCTTGCTGTCCTTCATGCCGGCCAAGTGCTGGATGGCACCGCTGATACCGACCGCCACATACAGCTGGGGGGCCACGATCTTGCCGGTTTGGCCCACCTGCCAGTCGTTGGGCGCGTAGCCCGCGTCCACCGCCGCGCGGCTGGCACCCATGGCGGCGCCCAGCTTGTCAGCCAGCGGGGTGATGACTTCGTTGAACTTCTCGGCGCTGCCCAGAGCCCGGCCGCCAGAGACGATCACCTTGGCGGCGGTCAGCTCAGGCCGGTCGCTCTTGGCGATTTCGCTGCCCACATAGGCGCTCTTGCCGTTGCCGCTGGCCGCTGCCACGGTCTCCACCGCGGCGCTGCCACCGCTGGCGGCTGCGGCGTCAAAGCCGGTGGTGCGCACGGTGATCACTTTGGTGGCGTCGGCGCTTTGCACGGTCGCGATCGCGTTGCCCGCGTAGATCGGGCGCTCAAACGTGTCGGCACTCAGCACCTTGGTGATGTCGCTGATCTGGGCCACGTCGAGCTTGGCGGCCACGCGCGGGGCCACGTTTTTGCCACTGGCGGTGGCGGGAAACAGGATGTGGCTGTAGCCGCTGGCGATGGCCAGCACCTGGGCCGCCACATTCTCGGCCAGACTGTGGGCGAAGCCTTCCGCATCGGCGTGCAGCACCTTGGCCACACCGGCGATCTGGGCCGCTGCGGCCGCAGCGGCGGCGGCGTTGTGGCCAGCCACCAGCACATGCACATCGCCTGCGCAGGCGGCTGCGGCGGTTACGGTGTTGAGGGTCGCCCCCTTGATGGACGCGTTGTCGTGTTCAGCAATGACAAGAACGGACATGACAGAAATTCCTTAAAAGCGATACAGATCGAACGAAGTGACCCGGTCAAGGAACCCCCGGATCTGGCTCCGCCAGTCCGCTGGGTTCGCCCCCTGGGGGCCTGAGGGCTGCGGCCTGCAAGGCACGCCGCAGCCAGTCAAAGGACTTTTGCTTCATTTTTGAGTTTGTCGACCAGCGTGGCCACATCGGGCACCTTGATGCCGGCGCCGCGCTTGGGCGGCTCTTCCACTTTTAGGGTCTTCAGGCGCGGCGTCACGTCCACACCCAGATCGGCCGGCTTGACCGTGTCCAGCGGTTTTTTCTTGGCCTTCATGATGTTGGGCAGCGTCACATAACGCGGCTCATTGAGGCGCAGGTCGGTGGTCACCACCGCCGGCAGCGACACCGACAGGGTCTCCAAGCCACCGTCGACCTCGCGGGTCACGGTGGCTTTGCCGTCGGCCACTTCCACCTTGCTGGCAAAAGTGGCCTGCGGCATGTCGGCCAAGGCGGCGAGCATTTGCCCGGTCTGGTTGGCGTCGTCGTCGATGGCCTGCTTGCCAAGAATCACCAGGCCGGGTTGCTCTTTGTCCACCAGGGCCTTGAGCAGCTTGGCCACCGCCAAGGGCTGCAGCTCGGCGTCGGTTTCCACCAAGATGGCGCGGTCGGCGCCAATGGCCATGGCGGTGCGCAAGGTCTCTTGGCACTGGGCCACGCCGCAAGACACCGCGATCACCTCGGTCGCCACGCCTTTTTCTTTCAGACGCACGGCTTCTTCCACCGCGATCTCGTCGAACGGGTTCATGCTCATCTTGACGTTGGCGATATCAACGCCAGTGCCGTCGCTCTTTACGCGCACTTTGACGTTGTAGTCCACCACACGTTTGACGGGGACGATGACCTTCATGCTGTGTGACTCCTGATGGTTTGTGAGGGTGTTTGAATTGACGTGCACGTCAATTCGATCATTGTAGGCCGCAGCCACGCCGATTCGTTCTTGCCCCCGGGAACACCCCTAGAAATAAAACGAACGGTCGTGCTTTTACGAATTATAAGGGCGCTTCAAGGCCAGGTCCAAGCAAGGGTTTACCCATGGTTACCCAACCAAACGGTCGGTTAATTCGGGTAAACCGCTAGGGTCAGCGCCCGGGTATTCGCCTATATTGACTCTGCGTGATTTTGATTATCTTGAGTAACTATCTCACCCCACCCTTGCAGGAGACAACACATGAACATCCGATTTGCCCTTTCCGTGTGCGCCCTGGCCACTGTCAGCACCGCCTCGGCCCAGACCGTGTTCACCGCATCGAGCTGGGTGCCTCCCACCCACACGCTGAGCGTGGCGCAGAAAGACTGGTGCGATGCGCTGGAGAAAGAAAGCGCCGGACGCATGAAGTGCAACATCCTGCCCAAGGCGGTGTCGGCGCCGACTGGCACGTTTGACGCGGTGCGCGACGGCCTGGCCGACATCTCCTTCACCGTGGACGGCTACACACCGGGCCGCTTTGTGTTCACCCAGATGGCCGAATTTCCCTTTCTGGGCGACAACTCCATGGCCACTTCGGTGGCCTACCAGCGGGTCTACAACAAACACTTCGCTCCATTGGGCGAGCACAGGGGCGTGAAGGTGTTGGGTGTGTTCACCCACGGCCCTGGCATCATTTTCAACAGCAAAAAGCCAGTCAACAGCATCGCCGACGGCGCCTCGCTCAAGTGGCGCATTGGCGGCGGCAACATCAACGAACTGACCAAGTTGATGGGCTGGAACACCACCTTAAAGCCTGCCACCGAAGCGTTTGAACTGCTGTCCACCGGCGTGATGGATGGCACCTTGTTCCCCGACGAGTCGGTGGCCTCGTTCAAGCTGAGCATGATCAAACACGCCACGGTGTTGCCCGGAGGGCTGTACAACACCAGCTTTGTGTTCATGATGAACCCGGCCAAGTACAACGCGCTGTCGGCCCAAGACAAAGCGGTGGTGGACAAACTCTCGGGCGAATACGCAGCGCGCGTGTTTGGTGCCGGCTGGGACAAAGTCGACGACGCCTCCATCAACGGCGCCCAAAAAGCCCAAGGCGTTCAGCGCATCAAGGCCAGCGACGCCTTTGTGGCCGAGGTCCGAAGCCGCCAAGCCACGCTGGAAGACAAATGGGCCGCCGCCGCTGAAGCCCGGGGTTTGAAGAACGCCAAGGGCGTGCTGGCCGAGTTCCGAGCCGAGATCGCCAAGGTCAAGTAAGCACACCCCGGCTGGTCGCGCGCAGCGACCGACAAGAACGGTTGGTGCAGATCGGCGGGGCGCACAGCCCCGCCTGTTTTGGGAGCGATTGTGGGCAAACATCCTTTGGAGTGGATCGGCACCGCGCTGCGCTGGTCTACGGGGCTGCTGGCAGCCTTGGCCTTGTTCGGCATCATGTTGCTGACGCTGTTTGATGTGTTGGGGCGCAAGTTCCTCAACAACTCGATTCCGGGCGCGCTGGAGATGACCGAAATCGGCATGGTGATGGTGATTTTTGGCGCTCTGCCCCTGGTGTCGTGGCGCAGCGAACATGTGGTGTTTGACTCGCTCGACCCGCTGGTTCCCGATTGGCTCAAAGGCATGCAATCTCGCTTGGTGCACTTGGTGTGCGCCGGTGTCTTCGGCTTGATGGGCTGGCTGCTGATGCAGCGCGCCGAGCGCTTTGCCGAGTATGGCGATATCACCGTACACCTGCAGCTGCCGCTGGCCCCAGTGGCACAGCTCATGGCCTGGCTGTTGATGGCCACTGCGGCGGTGCACGCGGTGTTTGTGTGGCTGCCGCCCCAGACTCACACCCATGTCGAACAGGTGCAGGAGAACGCGCCATGATCGAAGCGCTGCTGGGTTTTGGCGCCGTCTTTGTGCTGGCGTTTTTGCGTGTGCCGCTGGCGGTGGCCATGACCATTGCTGGACTGCTGGGTTTGGGTCTGATGCGCGGTTGGCCAGCGGCCTATGCCAGCACCAGCCAGACCATTTTCGAGACCGGCTTTCATTACGTGCTGTCGGTGATTCCGCTGTTTGTGCTGATGGGCAATTTGGTGGCGCGCGCCGGCATGGCGCGCGAACTCTTCACCGCCGCCAACGCCTTTGTCGGGCACAAGCGCGGTGGCCTGGCCATGGCCAGCATCATCGCCTCGGGTGGTTTTGGCTCAATCTGCGGTTCATCGATTGCCACCGCCGCCACCATGTCCAAAGTGGCGTACCCACAAATGAAGGCGCACGGCTACAAGGACACTCTGGCCACCGGCGCCATCGCCTCGGGCGGCACGCTGGGCATATTGATTCCGCCATCCACCATTTTGGTGATCTACGGCATCATCACCGAAACCGATATCGGCAAGCTGTTTGTGGCGGGCATTTTGCCCGGCTTGGTGGCCATCACCTGCCTGTGCTTGGCGGTGGTGTTTGTGACCTGGCGCGACCCCGAGGCCGGCCCGCCAGCCAAGCGTTTCAGCTGGCCCGAAAGGCTCAAGGCGGTGCGTGGCATCTGGGGCGTGGCTCTGCTGTTTGCTTTGGTGATTGGTGGCATCTACGGCGGGGTGTTCACCGCCACCGAAGGTGCGGGCGTGGGCGCAGCGGGCGCTTTTGTGTTCGCGCTGGCGCGCGGCACACTGACTTTACCGGTGCTCAAAGACATCCTGATCGAGAGCGCGCGCACCACCGCGATGTTGTTCACCATCCTGATCGGGGCCATGGTGTTCACCAACTTCATCAACTTCACCACCATGCCAGGCGACCTGCGCGACTTTGTGCTGCAGTTCAGCCCCAACCCGATCATGGTGGTGGTCATGATGATGGGGATTTACCTGATTCTGGGCATGGTCATGGAAGAGCTGGCCATTGTGTTGCTGACCATCCCGGTGTTTTTCCCGGTGATTGTTGGTCTGGGCTTTGATCCGGTGTGGTTCGGCATTCTGATCGTCACCATCGTGGAAATTGGCATGATCTCGCCGCCGGTCGGGCTCAACCTGTTTGTGCTGAGTTCACTGCTGCCCAATGTCAAACTCACCACGATCTACAGGGGCGTATGGCCGTTTGTGGTGGCCGACATCGTGCGGCTGGGTATCTTGATTGCGTTCCCAGTTATTGCTTTGTGGCTACCGGGACTGATGGCGAGGTGACGCCTGGCGGCAGGTGCAGCACCCGCTGCGGATAGGGAATTTCAACGCCCGCCAAACGCAGGGCCTGCAGGATAGCCAAGTTGACATCCGAGCGCAGCACAGCCTGCCCGTTCTCCGGATCGGCGACCCAGAAGCCGAGCGTGAACTCCAGCCCGTCGGCGCCAAAGGCGGACAGCATCGCCGACGGTGCGGGATCGCGCAGCACGCGGGGCTGGCCCAAGGCCGCCTGCACCAGCAATGCTCGCACTTGGTCCACATCGCTGTCGTAGGCCACAGAGACCACGGTGGACAACCACACCTTGGGATCGGCCAGTGACAGATTTTCTACCCGCTGGGTGAGCAGCATTTCGTTGGGCACCACCGATTCTCGGCCGGTCAACGCGCGAATCACGGTGTAGCGCATATTGATGTCGGTGATGCGGCCCTCAAAATTATCGATCCGTACGCTGTCGCCGATGCGCATGCTGCGCTCGGCCAGAATGACAAAACCACTGACATAGTTGGCAGCCAGCTTTTGCAGGCCAAAGCCGATGCCCACGCCAATCGCGCCACCCAAGACCGACAGGGCGGTCAGGTCGATGCCCACCGCAGACAGGGCCGCCATCAAACCCACAAACATCAGCAGCGCGCGGGTGGCGTTGCTCAGGGCTTTGCGCAGCGACAGGTCGGAGCCCACCGCGCGCTTGAGCAGGCGCGCCTCAATCGCAGCCGAAATCCACAAGGCCACGATCAACACCAGACCCGCGCTGAGCACACCTTCAATCAGCGTGCGCACCGACAGCGTGCTGTTGCCCATCTTCCAAGTGATCTGATCCAACTCGTGCAGCACCAGAGGCAACACCCCGGTGATCCACAACACGGCTGCACCCCAGGCCAGCCAGGAAATGGTGCGCTCCATCGCCCGCACCCAAGGCGCGTCGTGCATGGCGACTTGCAACACCTTCACGCCGGTGCGAATCACCGCCAAGGACAGCAAGGCCGGAATGGCCACCCGAAACAGGCCCAGCGGCATGCCCCAATGCACCAACAACGAGCGCCCCGCGTAGGCCAGGCTCAGCAGCGCCAGCGGAAACAGCACTCCATCCACCAGCCGGCGGCCAAACAGACTGGAGTTGGGGTCGGCGTCGTCCTGGGTGAACACACGGCGCAAAGCGGCAGCGATCAGCCAGGCCAGCAACAGCGCCATGGCCAGGGCAGCGACTTCCGCCCACAACGAAGGTTGTACGAAGGTGGCCAGCCAATCGCGGGCCGCCTGCAGCAGGGTCTGGGTCTGAATAGCCATGGAGCAAGGATAACGCTGCGTAGACCGCCACCAGCGTTTACCAGCGCGCCGGGCGCTTCTCGATGAAGGCCTGCACGCCCTCTTGCGCCACCGGATGCGCCAGATTGCACGCCATGCTGTGCCCGGCCATCTGGTACGCGGCCGACAAACCGGTTTCCAGCTGCCGGTAAAACAGCGCCTTGCCCATGGCCAACGCCTCGCGCGGTTTGCCCAGCAGGCGCTGCACCAGGCGCTCGACCTCGGCCGCCAAGGCCTCGGGCGCGCTCACGCGGTTCACCAAGCCCCGGCGCAGCGCTTCGTCGGCGTCGATGAAGTCGCCGGTCATCAGCATCTCGAGCGCCTGGCGCGGCGCCATGGCGCGCGACAACGCCACCGACGGAGTGGCACAAAACAAACCCACGTCGATGCCGTTGACGCCAAAACGCGCCTCGCTCGACGCCACCGCTAGGTCACATTGCGCCACGAGCTGACAGCCTGCCGCCGTGGCCAGGCCCTGCACCCGCGCCACCACCGGCACCGGCAATGCGCGCAACGCGAGCATCAGCCGCGAGCAACGGGCAAACAGATCCTGGTAATACGCCTGTTCGGGTCGGGCCGCCATTTGCTTGAGGTCGTGACCCGCACAAAACGCCTTGCCCGCTGCAGCCAGCACCAACACCCGGGCTTGTGTGTCGGCCTGCACCACCGCCACCGCATCGGTGAGCGCCTGCAGTGTGTCTTCGTCGAGCACATTAAAACGACCCGGCTGGTTCAGCGTCAGGGTGTGCACACCGCGCGCATCGCGCTCACACAACAGGGTGGACATGGCAAACCTTGTGTTTCAGCAACGTTCAAACGCGGGCCAGCGCTCGCACATGCGCCACCACACTGCGCGCCAGCGCATCGAGGTTGTAACCGCCCTCCAGGCAGCTGACGATGCGACCCCGAGCATGGCGGTCGGCCACCGCCATGATCTGCTCGGTCAGCCACACATAATCGGCCTCGACCAGTCCCATTTGACCCATGTCGTCCTCGCGGTGGGCGTCAAAGCCAGCGCTGATAAAAATCATCTCGGGCTGGTGCGCTTCCAGCCGGGGCAGCCACTGCGCCATCACCAATTCGCGCACCGCGTCGCCCCGGGTATAGGCTGGCACCGGCACGTTCACCAAATGTGGGGCGTCGGCGTGTTCCCACACCGGGTAGAACGGGTACTGGTAGTAGCTGCACATCAGAATGCGCGGATCGGGCAGCACAATATCTTCGGTGCCGTTGCCGTGGTGCACATCGAAGTCGATCACCGCCACCCGCTGCAGCTTGTGGCGCTCCAGCGCGTAGCGCGCCGCCACCGCCACATTGTTGACAAAACAAAAGCCCATGGCCTGGCGCCGGGTGGCGTGGTGACCGGGCGGGCGCACCGCACAAAACGCGTTGCTCAGCTCACCGGCCATCACCGCGTCGGTGGCGTCGATGGCGGCGCCCGCTGCGGCCAGCAGCGCGTCCCAGGTGTGTAGGCCCAGCACGGTGTCGGGGTCGATGTGGGTGCTGGCAGGCCCGCCGGCTGCGTGGTCTTCGCGCAGGCGGTCGGACAGGCCGCGCAGCGCCGCCAGGTGCAGGCGGTCGTGCGCCAGTTCCAAGTCGCTGATCGCGGCCTCGGTCGCTTGGCGCCGATCCAGCGCCACGTCCAGGCCAGACATGAGCAGCCGGTCTTCAATGGCAGACAGGCGATCCGGACATTCGGGATGTCCAGCACCCATATCGTGTCTCCAGCAAGCCGGATGGGTGAAATAACCGGTGGGCAAGCTCATCGTATTTTT
>CAMBOY010000074.1 GCA_945869245.1 Hydrogenophaga intermedia | reverse complement strand
TATCGGCTGTATATTTTTAACGAACCACCAAGATCAGCATTGCTTCTCTTGTCTGCCCCGCTGCGATCAGCGAAGCCTTGCATTGTAGCACAACTTTTTGTGCCCCAGCAAGATTTTTTTCTTGCTGCTTCGCTTTTCTTTGTTTGCTGCGCCGGCTTGACTGTTGTCTTTGTCGGCACTGCGTTGTGATCAGCGAAGCCTTGCAGTATATGCCAGTTTTTGGTGCTTTGTCGAGTCTTGCTGAAAAATTTTTAGACAGGCACGCGCAAAGGCAATTGGCGCAGGCGCTGCCCGGTGAGCGCGGCCCAAGCGTTGGCGAGGGCTGGCGCCAGTGGCGGCACGCCGGGCTCGCCCACGCCAGTGGGCGGGGCAAGCGACTGCTCTATATATGTGTGTACCTCTGGCGCCAGCGCCAAGGGCAGCAGCGGCTGATCCGGGAAGTTGCTCACCTGGGCTGCACCTTGGTCAAAGCGGACCACGCCATAGAGCGCCGCCGTCAAAGCAAACACCACCGAGCCCTCCATTTGGGCTCGCACGTTGTCCGGGTTGACTGCAAACCCGCAGTCGATCGCCACGTCGACCCGGCGTACGCGCAGCGGGGCGTCGGTCGGCCGCTCGATGTGCACCACCATCGCCACCACACTGCCAAACGACTCGTGCAGCGCCACGCCACGCGCCTGGCCCGCTGGCAGTGGCTGCCCCCACTGCGACTGGCTGCGCACCGTGGTGAGCACCCGGGTGTAGCGCGGCTGCCCCTGCAGCAGCTGGAGGCGGTAATCCATGGGGTCCTGCCCTGCCAGCGCGGCGAGCTCATCGACGAAGCATTCGCTGGCAAAGGCATTGTGCGAATGCCCAACTGAACGCCAGAAGCCCACCGGCACGGGGTGTCGGGTGGCGACATGGGCCATGCGCTGATGGGGGATGGCGTAGGGCAGGTCGAACAGGCCTTCGGCGGTGGTTTTGTCTGGGGTGTCGATGGGGCCGCTCAAAGCGGGCAAGACACGCGCCATCCAGCGCGGGGCGATGGCGTCGCCGGCCGAGCGGATGCGCAGCACCTCGGGCAGGCCGTCTGCGCCCAGTTGGGCCTGCAACCGGCTGGCCATGGCGGGGCGGTAGAAATCGTGGGTGAAGTCTTGCTGGCGCGACCAGATGAGCTGCACCGGTTTGCCCTGGGTGGCCTGGGCCACCGCCACCGCTTGGGACACCACATCGACGTCGAGCCGGCGCCCAAAGCCGCCGCCCAGCCGGGTGACGTGCAGCGTGACCCGCTCGGTGGCAACACCAGCGGCGCGCGCGGCGGCAGCCTGTGCCAGCTGGGGCACCTGGGTGGGCGCCCAGACCTCGACCCGGCCGTCCAGCACCCGGGCGGTGGCGTTCATGGGCTCAAGCGTGGCGTGCGCCAAATAAGGCGCGCTGTACTGGGCCTCTAGGCGGCGGTTGTCGCCCGTGGGTGCATTCCAGACGGCATCCGAATCGCCGCGTTCGTGGAACACAAACCCTTGGTCGCTGTCGGCCGCGGCCCGCAAGGCGGCTTCGATCTGCGCACTGTCGGCCGCTGCCGTGGGCGCCTGCCATTGGGCCTGGACGCGTTCGGCCGCCTGTTCGGCCTGCCACCAGCTGCGCGCCACCACCGCAAAGCCCGCCGTGCTGCCATCGGCGGCGGGCAGGGGCAGCACCTGCTCGACCCCGGGCATGGTGAGCGCAGCCGCGCTGTCCATCTGGGCCAGTGTGCCGCCGATGGCGGGTGCCATGCGCAGCGCCGCAAAGCGCATGTCGGGCAGGCGCACATCCAAGCCGAACTGGGCTTGCGCAAACACCACCGCCGGCACATCGGCGCGTGGCACCGTCTGACCAATGAGACGGAAATCGGCGACGGCCTTGAGTTGCACGCTCTCGGGTTTGCGGCCAGTGGCGTCGGCCACCAGTTCACCCCAATGGGCGGATTGGCCAGCCGGGCCTTGCACCACCCCATCGCTCACCCGCAGCGCGTCGCGCGGCACCTGCCAGCGGCGGGCGGCGGCGTCAAGCAGCAGCGCGCGGGCGCTGGCGGCAGCCAGACGCACCGGCTCCCAGGCGTCGGCCACGCTGGACGAGCCGCCGGTGGCGTTGATGCCCAATTCGCGGGCAATCTTGCTGACCATCCACTGGCTCACCCGCACGGTCACCGGCTGGGGATCGGCGTGTTTGTCGCGCGGGTGCAGCGGCAAGGCGGCCACAAACATGGACACATTGCCATACAAGCGCTCGCCGCTGGCCTGCTGCAGATGCAGCTTGACCAGGGGCATGTCCAGTTCTTCAGCGGCCAGTTGCGCCAAAGCGCTGTGTACGCCCTGGCCCATTTCGCTGCGCGGCATGGCCAGCACCACATGGCCATCGGGGCGGATTTGAATCCAACCATTGAGCGCCACACCTTCGCTGCCGGCCGGCCATTCGCTGCCGTCGCCCAGGCGCGCGCGCGGTGGCGTCACCGACCAGCCCAGGACCAAGGCGCCGGTGGCGCCCAAGGCGCCAAGCAACCAGGTGCGGCGGCGAATGCCGGTGCGTGCGGCGCTCATGCCGGACCTCCGCTGGAGACAGGGGCGGCCGTTTCGGCCATGCGCTGAGCCGCCAAATGGATGGCGGCGCGCACCCGCTGGTAGGTGCCGCAGCGGCACAGATTGGTGATGGCCGCGTCGATGTCGGCATCGGTGGGCTTGGGGTTGCGCGCCAGCAGATCGGCCGCCGCCAGCTGCATGCCCGACTGGCAGTATCCGCATTGCGGCACCTGAAGCTCGATCCAAGCCTGCTGCACTGGGTGGGGTTGCTCGGGCGTGCCCAAGCCTTCGATGGTCTGGATGCGCGCACCGGCCACCGCAGACAGCGGCAACACACAGCTGCGGGTGACGTTGCCGTCGATGCGCACGGTGCAGGCGCCACAGGCGGCCACACCACAGCCGAACTTGGTGCCGGTCAGGCCCAGCACGTCGCGCAGCACCCACAGCAAGGGCATTTCGGACTGCACCCGGTCGTCGGGCACAGCGACCGTTTGTTGGTTGATATTCAGTTGCATACGACCATTCTGAGGCCAAGCGGCGCCAAGGTGCAGGACAGCCCAGGATAATCCGTGCTTTTTGCCGACACATCGCCCATGGCCCTGATCACTCTTCAAAACGCCCAACTGGCTTATGGCCATGTACCCCTGCTCGACCACACCGACTTTGCGCTGGAGGTTCAGGAGCGGGTGGGCCTGATCGGCCGCAACGGCACCGGCAAGTCCTCGCTGCTGAAAATCTTGGCAGGGCTGGAGAAACCCGACGACGGCGTGCTGCAGGTGCAAGGCGGGGTGCGGGTGGCCTATGTGCCACAAGAACCGGTGCTGGACCTGGAGCACACCATTTTTGAAGCCGCCAGCGCCGGCATGGCCGAGGCACAAACCCTGCGCGACCGCTACCTCAGCGGCGACGAGACCGCCGACCTAGACGCCATCCAAAGCCGCCTCGAAGCGCTGGACGGCTGGAATTGGGAGCAACGGGTGGAAGAAACCCTGCAGCGGCTGCACCTGGACGGCAGCCAGCGGGTCGGCAATTTGTCGGGAGGCCAGCGCAAACGCGTGGCACTGGCCCAGGCGCTGGTGAGCCGCCCCGATGTGTTGTTGCTCGACGAACCCACCAACCACTTGGACATGGACAGCATCACCTGGCTCGAAGAGCTGCTGCTGGCATACCGGGGCAGCGTGATCACCATCAGCCACGACCGGGCGTTTTTGGACCGGGTGGCCACCCGCCTGGTCGAACTCGACCGCGGGCGGCTGTTGTCCTACCCGGGCAACTTTGCGCAATACCAAACCCTCAAGGAAGAGCAACTGAGTCAGGAAGCGGTGATCAACGCCAAGGCCGACAAGCTGCTGGCGCAAGAAGAGGTGTGGATTCGCCGTGGGGTGGAAGCGCGCCGCACCCGGGCGCAGGGCCGCATCAACCGGCTGCAAGAGCTGCGCAGCTCGCGCGCCCAGCGGCGCGACGCGCTCGGCCAAGTCAAGCTGGAAGTGGCCAGTGGCGCGCCGAGCGGCAAGATCGTGGCCGACCTGGAAGCGGTGGACAAAGCCTTCGCACGGCCGGACGGCGCACTGCGCCCCATTGTGCGCAACTTCACCGGCACCATTTTGCGGGGCGACAAGATTGGCCTGATCGGCCCCAACGGCGCCGGCAAGACCACTTTGCTCAAGCTGATTCTGGGCGAACTCGAGCCCGACAGCGGCACGGTCAAGCGCGGCGCCAACCTCAGCGTGGCGTATTTCGACCAGATGCGCGACCAGATCAATTTGGATGCCACGCTAGAAGACTTCATCAGCCCGGGCAGCGAATGGATCGAAATCGGTAACAAACGCACCCACGTCAAGAGCTACTTGAGCGACTTTTTGTTTTCACCCGCCCGCGCCCACGCGCCGGTGCGCACGCTCTCGGGCGGTGAGCGCAACCGGCTACTGCTGGCGCGCCTGTTTGCCCGTCCGGCCAATGTGCTGGTGCTCGATGAGCCGACCAACGACCTCGACATCGACACCCTGGAGCTGCTGGAGGATTTGCTGCAGCAGTACGAAGGCACGGTGTTTCTGGTCAGCCACGATCGGCGCTTTCTGGACAACGTGGTCACCAGCACCCTGGTGGCCGAGGGCGATGGACTGTGGCGCGAATACGTCGGTGATGTGCAAGACTGGCTGACCCAGTCCGCCCGTTCGTCCCAGGCGGCCCAAGCGGCGGCCTCCAAACCCGCGCCTGCAACCGGCAAGCCGAGCACCACGCCAGCGGCCAGCCCCAGTGCCACGCGGCGCAAACTCAGCTACAAAGAGCAGCGCGAGTTGGACGCCCTGCCGGCCGAACTTGCCGCGCTCGAAGCCGAACAAGCCACCCTAGAGGCCACACTGGCCAACGGCGCCCTCTACGCCAGCGATCCGGCATTGGCGGGCAGCACCGCTGAGCGCCTGGCCGCCCTAGAAGAACGCTGGCTGGCCGCGATGGAACGCTTGGAAGCGCTGAAAAATGGCTGAGACGGGCCGCAGCCCCTTGCACAGGCGCCGGTTTAGCCGGCATGATATTCACCCAATGCCGCTTGACGCGGCTTGACGCCCCACCCACTCATGCCCTCCCCACACCCCAATCTGCCCCCTTCCTTCATGGCCCGCTGGGGGCTGCCCATCGCTGGCGCTTTGTGGTTGCTGATGATGGTCTTGCTGTGGTGGGGCTACGACGCCAGCCGCACCCTGGCCTTGGCCGCCGGCCCCGACCACAGCGACGCCTTACACGCCTTGGCCGGTTGGCAAGGTTGGGCTCTGGTGGCGGGGCTGCTCGCGGGTTTGGCTGCTGGCGCGGTGCTGATGCCACCCCGTGCCAGCGGCGCCGCAGCACCGGTGGAGCCCGCCAGCCCGCCCGAGCCGCTCACCGTGGAGCCTGGCCCACGGCCGCTGCGCATTTTGGTGGCCGAGGACGCGCCCGCCGCGCAAATTGTGTTGCAGCGCATGGTCGAGGCCATGGGACACCAGGCCCGGGGCTGCGACAACGGCGCCTTGGCGGTGGAAGCGGTGCAAAACGGCGATGTGGACCTGGTGTTGATGGACGTGCACATGCCGGTGATGGACGGGCTCGAAGCCGCCAAAGCCATCCGCGCGCTGGCCCGCCCCATGGGCAGCGTACCGATTGTCGGTCTCACCGCCGACGGTCTGCCCGAAACCCGGGCGCGGGCGCTGTCGGCCGGCATGGACGCGTTTCTGAGCAAACCGGTCAACCGCGAAGCACTGGAAGAAGTGCTGGACTGGTTGCCACGCCCCCAGCACTGAAGGTCACCGTCAGGCGCTGGCCGATCCGCCCATGGCCTGGCGGGCTGCCACAAAACGCCGCCAGAACGCCGCGTCCTGCGTGGCGGCAAAGTTGATGCGCATCAGCGTGCTGGGCGCGCGCTGGGCGTGAAACAGCGCACCGGGCGCAATCAGGATGTCGTGGTCCAACAGACGCTGCGCCAGCGCCTCGGTGTCCACCCCGGTGTCGACCCAGCCAAACAGCCCCGCCGGCTCGGCCACAAAACGGCAGCCGTTGTCCTGCGCCAAGGCGGTGCTGCGGGCGCGCGCCTCGTCGAGTCGCTGGCGCACCCGCTGGGCGTGTCGGCGCAAATGGCCTTGTTCGATGCACAGCGCCATCGCCCGCTCCAGCAGGCTCGGCGTGGTGAGGGTGCCCAGCAACTTGGTGTCGAGCAGGCGCTCGCGCAGCGCATCGGGCGCCACCAGAAATCCCACCCGCCAGTTGGGCGCCAGGATCTTGGCAAAGCCGCTCACATAGATGGTGCGCTGCAGGCCGTCGAGCACGCTCAGGCGGGTGGCGTGCTCGGGCGCGATGTGGCTGTAGGTGTCGTCCTCAACGATGTAGAAGCCAAAACGCTGCGCCAGCTGCAGCACCCGGTGGGCGCTGGCCGGGCTCAGGCAGGCACCAGTGGGGTTGTGCAGCACGCTCACGCTCACATACAGCTTGGGCGCGTGGGCTTCGCACAGGCGCTGCATCACGTTCAGGTCGGGGCCTTGTGGGCCGCGCGGCACCGGCAGAATGCGCACCCCCATGGCGGCGAGCCGCGCAAATTCGACCGCCCAGCCCGGCTCTTCGACCAGCACCGCGTCGCCCGGACGCAGCAGCGTGCGACTGACGATGTCCAGCGCGTGGGTGGCGCCCACGGTGGTGATGATCTGGCCCGCCTCGGCTGGCACCCCCAGGGCCTGCAAGCGGTCGGCCAACACGCGGCGCAAATGGCCGTCGCCCTGGGGTTCGCCATAGCGCAAGGTGCTCTCAGCCAGGCTGGCTGGCTGGGTCACGCGGCGCAGGGCTAAGCCCACAAACGGCGTCTCCAACCAGTCGGGGGGCAACACGCCCATGCCCGGCTGGGGCCGGCTGCCCGCTGGGTGGAACATGCCCCGGATCAGCGCGGCCGCATTCACCGGCGCGGCCATGCGCTCGGCCCCAGGCGATGCCGCTTTGCGCGCTGCCGACGGGCTGCGCACAAAGTAGCCCCGGCCGCGCTCGGCCACCACCAGACCCTGCGCCAGCAACTGGTCATAGGCCGCCACCACGGTGGACGGCGACAGGCCCTGCTGCGCGGCGCACTGGCGCACGCTCGGCAGGCGCGCACCGGGCGGCAACAGGCGGTCGCGGATGCGGCCGGCCAAACGCGAGGCCAATTGCTCGGCCAGCGATTGCCCTGCGCTGCGCAGCAAGGCCATGGTGTCGCCGTCTGGGCCGGCGGGGGTGGGCGGGGCGTGGTCGAGCATGGTGAACACCGGGCAAAGAGGCGAAGAAGGGGCCAACACCGGGGTGCGCTGTACCGCCACGGGCGGCCATACAGTTTGTGCACCGTCGGGGCGAACTGTATGGCCACTGTACTGGTGTTGGGCGCTACATTCAAGCCCATGGACACCGCCACCACCGCCCTCAGTGTGTTGACCGCCAGCGAATGGTCGGCGCTGCTGGTGCTGGCCACCGCCACCAGCTTCACCCCTGGGCCCAACACCACCTTGTCGACCGCGCTGGCGGCCAACCGGGGCCTGCGCGGCACGCTGCATTTTGTGGCCTCGGTACCGGTGGGCTGGGGCCTGCTGTTCACCTTGTGCGCGCTGGGTCTGGGCTCGCTGGTGCTGGCGGTGCCGGCGCTGCGCTGGGCGGTGCTGCTGGGCGGCGTGGCCTATTTGTTGTGGCTGGCGCGCCGCTTGTGGGGCGCGGGCACCTTGGCGCAGGCCGACGCGGCGCGGCTGAACGTGACCTTCTGGCAAGGCGTGGCGCTGCAGTTTCTCAACATCAAAGCCTGGATGCTGGCCCTGTCCATCGTGGCGGGTTGGGTGGCCGGCCAGCCCGATGTGGTGGCGCGTTTTGCCGCCACGCTGCCGGTGATGCTGGCTTTTGCTTTTTTCAGCAACCTGAGTTACGCGCTGGTGGGCTCGCTGCTGCGTGCGTGGCTGGCTCAGGGCCAGCGGCTGCTGGTGTTCAACCGCTGCATGGCCAGCGCCCTGGTGCTGACCGCCGCCTGGATGCTGTGGGGCGCGCGATGAGCACCAAGGCTTTTGGCTTGACCCAATCTCACCCCGTGCTGGCCGGTACCTTGCTTGGGCTGGTGGGCGTGACGGTGTTCGCCCTGACCTTGCCCATGACGCGGCTGGCCACCGGCACGGCGGACGCGCCCCAGCTCTCGCCCTGGTTTGTGACCTGGGCGCGCTGCGCGATTGCCGGCTGTCTGTCGCTGCTGTTTCTGCTCACCACCCGGTCGCCGCGACCCAGTGCACCGCAAGCGCGTTGGCTCGGTCTGTCGCTGCTGGGCAATGCGCTGGGCTACCCGCTGCTGCTGGCCTGGGCGCTGCGCCATGTGAGCGCCAGCCACGCGGCGGTCATCACCGCGCTGTTGCCACTGGCCACGGCGGCAGCCGCCGCATGGCTCTTGCACCAGCGGGCGCGGCTGGGCTTTTGGGTGTTTGCGGTGCTGGGCAGCGCGCTGGTGGCGGTCTACAGCCTGCTGCGCGCGCACGGCGCTGGCGTCGGCCACAGCGGTCTGGTGTGGGCCGACGCGTTGCTGGTGGGCGCGGTGGTGGCGGCCTCGCTCGGTTATGTGGCGGGGGCGCAAGTCACGCCCGCGCTGGGCGCCGAGCGCGTCATCAGCTGGGTCTGTGTCATGGCCTTGCCGGTGGCCCTGCCCATGGCCTGGTGGACCTGGCCCGAGCACAGCATCCGCCCCGAGTCGTGGTGGGCGCTGGCCTATGTGGGCGTGTTTTCCATGTGGGCCGGCTTTTTCGCCTGGTTCCGTGGCCTGGCCCTGGGCGGCGCGCTGCGGGTCAGCCAGCTGCAGCTGTTCCAGCCCTTCATCAGCATCGCCGCGGCGGTGCCGCTGCTCGGCGAATCGATCGACGCGCTGACGCTGGGCTTTGCACTGGCGGTGGTGGCCACGGTGTTTGCCGGGCGGCGCATGAACGCGCCGCTGCCTGCCGGAGCCAAACCATGAAAGCCGACTTCGCAGCCCTGTTGGCGCAACTGCCCCAGCCAGCCGCTGGCGACTACCCACACGGCACGCCGTTTGTAGCGGCGCTGGCCCACGGCAGTCTGCGGGTGGAGCTGTTTGCGCCTGGCACCTCGGGGCTGGGCCGCGACATCCAGCAACCCCACACCCAAGACGAGCTGTATGTGGTGCAGCGCGGCGCGTCGGACTTCTGGCTCGACGGGCAAACGCACCGGGTACAAACGGGCGATGTGCTGTGGGTGCCGGCCGGCGCGGCGCACCGGTTTGAGCGCTTCAGCGATGATTTTGTGACCTGGGTTGTGTTTTACGGCCCCGAAGGCGGCGAGCGTTGAAGCCCGCGCCACCGATCTTTTTATTTGGAGACAACATGACTTTCACCCTCGCGCAGCGCGCCCACAAGATGAATCCCTCGGTGATCCGCGAGATCCTGAAGGTGACCGAGAAGCCCGGCATCATCAGTTTTGCCGGTGGTCTGCCCTCGGCCGACACCTTTCCGATTGAGGCGATGCAGGCGGCCTGTGCCCAGGTGCTGGGCCAGGACGGCAAGGCCGCGCTGCAATACGCCGCCAGCGAAGGCTATGGCCCGCTGCGCGACTGGGTGGCGCAAGAACTGCAACAGCAAGGCATGCGGGTCGGCGCCGATCAGGTGCTGATCACCACCGGCAGCCAGCAGGGCCTGGATCTGGTGGCCAAGGTGCTGATCGACGCCGGCAGCCGGGTGCTGGTGGAGACGCCGACCTACCTTGGCGCGCTGCAGGCCTTTGCCCCCATGGAGCCGGTGATTGAAGGCGTGGCCAGCGACGACCAAGGCGTGTTGCCCGACGCGCTGCGTGCGCAGGCCGCCGGGGCGCGCTTTGCCTACCTGCTGCCCAATTTCCAGAACCCGACCGGCCGCACCATGAGCGAAGCGCGCCGCGCCGCTGTGGCCCAGGTGGCCATCGACACCGGCCTGCCGCTGATCGAGGACAACCCCTACGGCGACCTGTGGTTTGATCAGGCCCCGCCGCCCGCGCTGGCGTCGCGCCACCCCGAGGGAACGCTCTACCTGGGCTCGTTCTCCAAAATTCTGGCGCCCGGTCTGCGCCTGGGTTATGTGGTGGCACCGCGCGCGCTGTATCCGAAGCTGCTGCAGGCCAAACAGGCGGCCGATTTGCACACACCCAGCTTCAACCAGCGGGTGGTGGCCGAGGTGCTGAAAGACGGTTTTCTGCAGCGCCATGTGCCGACCATCCGCGCGCGCTACCAGGCGCAGTGCCAGGCCATGCTGGGGGCGCTCGAACAGGCCTTTGGCCACAGCGGCCAAGGCGGCGACGATTCGCTGGCCTGGAACCGCCCGGCCGGCGGCATGTTTTTGTGGACGCGCTTGCCGGCGGGCTTGAACGCGGTCGATCTGCTGCCACTGGCGGTGGAGCACAACGTGGCCTTTGTGCCCGGCTCGGCCTTTTACGCCGCCGAACCCGACCCGCGCAGCATGCGCCTGTCGTTTGTGACGCCCAGCGTGGCCGAGATCGAGCGCGGTGTGGTGGCACTGGCGCAAGCCATTGCGCTGGCGCAGGAACGCAGCCGCGCGCCCGCCACCGCCTGAACCACCGGAGCCTCGCCATGTCGCACACCGTGTTTTTGCTGGCCTCCACCCGCGAAAGCGGACAGGTGGGCAACACCGAATGGCTGGCGCGCCGCGCCGCCGCCCAGCTGCCGCCCGACAAGCGCCAGACCTGGCTGTCGCTGGCGCACCTGCAACTGCCGGCCTTTGTGGACCAGCGCCACACGGTGGGCAGCTACCCGCCGCCCGAGGGCGATCTGCGCGCTGTGCTGGACGCCACCCTGGACGCGACCGACCTGGTGCTGGTGGCGCCGGTGTACTGGTTCAGCTTTCCGAGCCCACTCAAAACCGTGCTCGACCACTGGAGCGCCTGGCTGCGGGTGCCCGACCTCGATTTCAAAGCGCGCATGGCCAGCAAACGCCTGTGGCTGATCACCACCAGCGGCGACCGCGCCAAGGCCCAACCCATGATCGACAGCACCGCGCTGTGCGCGGCCTTTCTGGGCATGCCGCTGGCTGGTGTGCTCTGGGGCAAAGGCGGTCCGCCCGACGCGGTGCAGGCGGATGCCGAGGCGCTGGCGGCGGCCGATCGGCTGTTTGGGTGCAGCGCATGACAGCGCTGCGGCTGTGGGGGCGGCTGTCGTCCATCAATGTGCGCAAAGTGGTGTGGGCGCTGCAGCAGCTGGGCCTGCCGTTTGCGCGCACCGACGCCGGCATGCAATTTGGTGTGGTGCACACACCCGACTATCTGGCCATGAACCCGAACGCACAAGTGCCCACCTTGTGCGACGGCGATCTGGTGCTGTGGGAGTCGAACGTGATCGTGCGCTACCTGTGCGCGCGGTATGGCCAGGGCACCGGCCTGTATCCCGACGATCTGGCGCAGCGCTTTGATGCCGAGCGCTGGATGGACTGGCAGCAAACCACGCTCAACCGCGCCGGTGGGCCGGCGTTTGTGCAGTGGATACGCACCCCCGCCGAGCGCCGCAACCTGCAGGCCATCGCCGACTCGGTGGCGGCCACCGAGCCGCTGTGGGCGATGCTGGATCACCACCTGAGCCAGCGGCGCTGGATGCTGGGCGACACCCTCACCATGGCCGACATTCCCCTCGGCTGCGAAGCCCACCGTTGGTTCAACTTGCCCCAGCCGCGCCCGCACTGGCCGCACGTGGAGCGCTGGTACCGCGACATCCTGGGCCGCGCCGCTGTGCGCGGCGTGCTCGATCTTCCCTTGTCTTGAACCGATCCCCATGCGCCAACGCCCCTTTC
>CAMBOY010000073.1 GCA_945869245.1 Hydrogenophaga intermedia | reverse complement strand
ACTTTCCAATCGACACCTCAGGGCAAACCCCCTGATGCACACCAGGAGACCTTCATGACTGAAGCATTTGTTTACGACGCCATCCGCACACCGCGTGGCAAAGGCAAAAAAGACGGCAGCCTGCACGAGGTCAAGCCGATCAACCTGCTGACCGGTGTACTGCAAGCGCTGCAGGCACGCCAAGGCTTTGACACCGCTGCGGTGGACGACGTGGTGATGGGCGTGGTGTCGCCAGTGGGCGAACAGGGCTCGGTGATTGCCAAGGTGGCCGCGCTCAAGGCGGGCTGGGACTGGCGCTGTGCGGGTGTGCAAATCAACCGGTTTTGCGCATCGGGCCTGGAGGCGGTGAACATGGCCGCCATGAAGGTGAAAAGCGGCTGGGAAGACCTGGTGGTGGCCGGTGGCGTAGAGAGCATGAGCCGCGTGCCGCTGGGCGCCGATGGCGGCGCCTGGGCGCAAGACCCTGAAACCAACAGCGCCACGTTGTTTGTGCCGCAGGGCATTGGGGCGGACCTGATTGCCACGATCAACGGATTCAGCCGCGACGACGTGGACCGCTACGCCTTGACTTCGCAACAGCGCGCCACTGCGGCGCGCGCAGCTGGGTATTTCAAGGGTTCGGTGGTGCCGGTGAATGACGCCATGGGCCTGCGCCTGCTGGAGGAAGACGAGTTCATCAAGCCGGGCACCACGCTGGAAGGGCTGGCGGGCTTGAAGCCGGCGTTTGAACAGCTGGGCGCCATGGGCTTTGACACGGTGGCGCTGCAGCGTTACCCGCAGGTGGAACGCATTCACCATGTGCACCACGCGGGCAACTCATCGGGCATTGTGGACGGCGCGGCCGCCGTGCTGATTGGCAGCGAGGCCGCAGCCAAGACCCACGGCCTGACACCCCGGGCGCGCATTGTGTCGGTGGCTTTGTCGGGGGCCGACCCGACCATCATGCTCACCGGCCCGATGCCGGCGGCGCGCAAGGCGTTGGCCAAGGCGGGGCTGACTGTGCAACAGATTGACCTGTTTGAGGTGAACGAGGCCTTTGCCGCTGTGCCCATGCTGTTTATGCGCGAGATGGATGTGCCGCACGACAAGGTGAATGTGAACGGCGGTGCCATTGCCATGGGCCACCCGCTGGGCGCCACCGGCGCGATGATTTTGGGCACGCTGATTGACGAGTTGCACCGGCGCCAGCTGCGTTATGGCCTGGCCACGCTGTGTGTGGGCGGCGGCATGGGCATTGCGACCGTCATCGAGCGGGTCTGACGACCCACCCCCGCGCCGCGCTGCGCGCGTCACCCCCTCTGAGGGGGCAACGCCAGTGGCCCGGCAAAGCCGGTTCCACGGCGTTCTTGAACAGACATCTCTCTCGCACGGTATCGCAGGAGCCCCGATCATGATCACTCACACCATCCGCTACGAACTTCAAGACGGCGTGGCCGTCATCACCTTCGACGAGCAGGGCTCGCCAGTCAACACCATGAGCCTGCAGTGGCAGGACGACCTGGCGGCGGTGACCGCGCAGGTGCTGACCGACAAGGCACAGCTCAGAGGCGTGGTGCTGGCGTCGGCCAAAAAGACGTTTTTTGCCGGCGCCGACCTGAAGGGCGTGATGCGCAGCAGCGCCGACGATGCGCCCCGGGTGTTTGCCGAGATTGAGCGCATCAAACAGCATTTCCGCGCGCTGGAAACGCTGGGTGTGCCGGTGGTGAGCTGCCTCAACGGCACCGCCTTGGGCGGGGGCTGGGAAGTGGCGCTGGTGGGCCACCACCGCATTGCGGTGGACAACCCCAAAACCCAGTTTGGCCTGCCCGAGATCACGCTGGGGCTGATTCCCGGCGGCGGTGGCATCACCAAAATGACCCGGCTGCTGGGGTTGAAGGGCGCGCAGCCTTATGTGATGGAAAGCCGGCTGTTTGGCCCGCAAGAGGCGTTCAAGATCGGTGTGGTGCACGAGCTGGTGGCCACCGACGCCGAGCTGATGCCGCGCGCGTTGGCGCACATCGCGGCAGCCCAAGGCAAACCCGAAGCCGCCCAGCATGTGTGGGACCGCAAGGACTACAAAATGCCCGGCGGCACACCCAGCAACCCGGCGCTGTGGGGCATGTTGTCGGTGGCGCCAGCCATGCTCAAGCAAAAAACCCGGGGCCTTTACCCCGCACCTGAAGCCGCGCTGGCGGCCATGGTGGAAGGCGCGCAGGTGGACTTTGACACCGCCATGCGGGTGGAAAGCCGCTACCTCGCCGGGCTGATGACCGGGCGCGTGGCGCGCAACATGATCAACACCTTTTTCTTCAACATGAACGCCATCAAGGGGGGCACCAGCCGCCCGGCCGGTGTGCCGCGCTACCAGCCGCACAAGGTGGGTCTTTTGGGCGCGGGCATGATGGGTTCGGGCATTGCTTGGGCGCAGGCCAGCAAAGGCATTGCCACCGTGCTCAAAGACGTAAGCCAGGCCAACGCCGACAAAGGCAAGGCTTACAGCGCCAAGCTGGTGGCCAAACGGGTGGACAAAGGCCAACTGAGCGCCGACAAAGGCCAGGCGCTGCTGGACCGCATCACCCCCACCGAGCGCTATGAAGACTTGGCCGGCTGCGACCTGATCATCGAGGCGGTGTTTGAAAGCCGTGGGCTCAAAGCTGAGGTGACCCGCGCCGCCGAGGCGCAGCTGGCCGCTGGCGGCTTTTTTGCCAGCAACACCTCTACCCTGCCCATCACCGGCCTGGCCCAGGCCAGCCGGGACGCGGCCAAGTTCGTCGGCATCCATTTCTTCAGCCCGGTGGACCGGATGTTGCTGGTCGAGATCATCCGTGGCAAAGAAACAGACGACGAGACCATTGCCCGCGCCTACGACTATGTGCAAGCGCTGGGCAAGCTGCCGATTGTGGTGAACGATTCGCGCGGCTTTTACACCAGCCGCACCTTCGGCACCTTTGTGATGGAAGGTGCGGCCATGCTGGGCGAAGGCATCGCGGCACCGGTGATTGAAAACGCCGCCATGCAGGCCGGCATGCCCGTGGGGCCGCTGGCGGTGCTGGACGAAACCGCGCTGAGCCTGTCGGTGCACGTGCTGGACCAAACCCGCGCCGACTTCGCAGCCGAAGGCAAGGCCTACGCCGCCACTCCCGGCGAGCTGCTGGTGGAACGCATGGTCAAGGAACTGAACCGCCCCGGCCGCGCGGCGGGTGGCGGTTTTTACGACTACCCAGCGGGTGGCAAAAAACAGCTCTGGCCCGAGCTCAAAACCCACTTCGAAAAGCCAGGCACTGCATGGGATGTGCAAACCATCAAAGACCGCTTGCTGTATCGCCAAGCGGTAGAAACCGCGCGTTGCCTGGCCGAAGGCGTGCTGACCAGCGTGCACGACGGCAACATCGGGTCGATTTTTGGCATCGGCTTTCCAGCGTGGACCGGGGGCGCGCTGCAGTTCATCTACGGCATGGGCATTGACGCCTTTGAAGCACGCTGCGCCGAACTGGCAGCCGACCATGGCCCGGGGTTTGTGCTGAGCGAAGCGGTACAGTCTGCCCTCAGACAACACCAACCCCAGTACTGACACCATGAAACGACTCGACAGCAAAGTCAGCCTCATCACCGGTGCGGCCCAAGGCATTGGCCTGGCCACCGCTCTCAAATTCGCCCGAGAAGGCGCAATCGTCATCGTCTGCGACGTGAAGCAAGCAGCGGTCGACGAGGCTGTGGCCCAGTGCCAGGCCGAGGGTGCAACCGCCCGAGGCTTTGTGATGGACGTGACCCAGCGCGAGATGGTGGACGCAGTGGTAGCGTCGGTGCTGGCCGAGTTTGGCCGCATCGATGTGCTGGTGAACAACGCCGGCATCACCCAGGACGCACGGCTACAAAAAATGACGCTGGAGCAGTTTGACCGGGTGATCGACGTGAACCTGCGCGGTGTGTTTCATTGCAGCCAGGTAGTTGCCGACGCCATGGTGAAACAGGGCAGCGGCGTGATCCTCAACGCGTCCAGCGTGGTGGGCATCTACGGCAACTTTGGTCAAACCAATTACGCGGCAAGCAAGTTTGGCGTCATCGGCTTCACCAAAACATGGAGCCGCGAGCTGGGCCCCAAAGGCATTCGGGTGAACGCGGTGGCGCCGGGCTTTGTGGCCACGCCCATTCTCAGCACCATTCCCGACAAGGTAATCGCCGAGATGGAGCACCGCGTGCCGCTGCGCCGCCTGGGCCAGCCCGAAGAGATTGCCAATGTGTACGCGTTTCTGGCCAGCGACGAGGCCAGCTACATCAACGGCACGGTGATCGAAGTCGCTGGTGGCATGACCGTTTGATGGACGGCGCACTGGCCCGCCCGAGCTCGCGCCGGGAACTGTTCTGGGCTTTCACCTGGCTGGCCTTGCAAGGCTTTGGCGGGGTGCTGGCCGTGGTGCAGCGCGAACTGGTGGAACAACGCCGCTGGATGACGCGCGAGCAGTTTGTGGAAGACTGGGCGGTAGCGCAAATCATGCCTGGGCCCAATGTGATCAACCTCTCGTTGATGATTGGCGGGCGTTACTTTGGCCTGAGTGGCGCGCTCTGCGCGGTGGCCGGCATGCTGGCGGCCACCCATGGTGGTGGTGCTGTCACTGGCCGCTCTCTACGGCAGCGTGGCCCACACACCCACCGCCCAAGGCGCTTTGCGTGGCATGGGCGCGGTGGCGGCCGGGCTGATTGCCGCCACCGGCATCAAGTTGGTGGCGGCCCTGGAAACCAACGCACTGGGCAAAGCCGCTTGTGTGGGCATTGCGGCGCTGACCTTTGTGGCGATTGCGGTGCTGCGCTGGCCGCTGGCCTGGGTGTTGCTGGTGCTGGGCGGCGCCAGCTGTGTATGGGCGTACCGGGTGCTGGGGCGCGCGGACGCAGCGCGCGCGCGCAGGGGCGCTGCATGAGCGTACCCGCTGATCTTTGGTGGTCGCTGTTTGTGCACTTCGCCTCGCTGTCGCTGCTGGCGGTGGGCGGCGCCATCACCACCGCGCCCGACATGCACCGCTACTTGGTGGGCCAACAAGGCTGGCTGAGCGATGCGCAGTTCACCTCCTCGATTGCTCTGTCGCAAGCCGCGCCTGGGCCCAATGTGTTGTTTGTGGCGCTGCTGGGCTGGAACGTCGGGCTCAATGCCGGCGGGGGCCCGGCCGGTGGCGCCATGGCCTGGGGCATGGCGCTGATCGGGGTGGCGGTGGCCATGGCGGGCATCATGCTGCCGTCTTCCGTGCTGACCTACACCGCCACCCGCTGGGCGCATCGCAACCGCGAGCTGCGGGCGGTGCGGGCGTTCAAAACCGGCATGGCGCCTGTCGTGATTGCGCTGCTGATCGCCACCGGCTGGCTGCTGACCGTGGCCCACAACCAACCAGCGCGCGACTGGCCCCTGTGGCTACTGACCGCGGTCACCACCATGGTGGTGTGGAAAACCCGGCTGCACATGCTGTGGCTGATCGGCACCGGCGCGCTGCTGGGCGCGCTGGGTTGGGTCTGAGCGGCTGCAGGGCCTCAGACCACACCGGTCAAAACACCCGGGTCAGCACAAAGCCCTTGGCCCGCATCAGGGCCAGCAGGCCTTGCTCGCCCGGCAAATGCAAAGCGCCCACCGCCACAAACACCGCCTGATCGGCGTGGTGCCGCTCAATGCCGTCGGCCATGGCCGGGTGGCGGCTGTTGAGCAGGCGCTCAAAGTCGGCGCGTTCGGCCTCGGTGCGCAGGCATTCGCACCAGTCGGGATAGCGCACCAAAGTGTCCCAGTCCGACTCGGCCCAGGCTTGCGCCAGGCGCTGCAGCAAGGCCACCGATCCAGGGCGACCATGCTCGCGCAACTGCTCCTCGACCATGCGCTAGGCTTCACTGGGGGTGCGGGCCAACAAAGCCTCGAGCTGGATGGCCACCGTCTCCAGTCCAATCACCGGACGCTCGGTGCGCAGGTTGCGCATCAGCAGCACCGCCTCGGCACCAAAATCGGGAAACAAGCCTTGGCGCTGGGCTTGCGCCACCACCAGCCGCAGTGCGTGCCACTCGGGTGGACCCGACTGCAACTCGGCGGGGTCCAAGCATTCGGCCGCCCACGCCGCCACCAGCGCGGCCTGGGTGGCGGCAGACAGGGCAAACCCCGGACGCTGGGCCACGGCGCGCACCTGCTCACGCACCGCCGAGTCAAGCGGATTAACCTCGAGCGCCAGGGCGCCGGTGCGGTGCAAGGCGGCTTCGGTACGCGGTCCGGGCAGCAACCACTCGGGCCGCCCGGCGTGCAAGGTGCC
Organism: Hydrogenophaga intermedia; assembly: GCA_945869245.1. Taxonomy (GTDB): domain Bacteria; phylum Pseudomonadota; class Gammaproteobacteria; order Burkholderiales; family Burkholderiaceae_C; genus Hydrogenophaga; species Hydrogenophaga intermedia_B. Next base: position 5,609 of record CAMBOY010000073.1, on the reverse strand, counting down.
GTAGATGAAGGAATCGCGCCCGTCGCGGCTGATGCGCCAGAGAAAGCCGCGATCGGCCAGTTGCTGGCGCGCCACCTGCAGCAAGGCGGGGCTGGGCACTGGCGCGCTCGGCGGACAAGCCGCCGGATCGAGCGTTTGGGCTGGGGCCAGTGGCGCCCAGCACCAAGCGACCAGCACCCACGCCACCACAGCCATGCACTTGCCACAACGGCGCACAGCACCCATGACCTGGCTCAGCGCGGGCTCTCGAAGAACACGCTTTGGGTGTAGTCGCTGATCTCGAAATACACCTTCTTCTCGCCGTCGTCGACCTGCATGTTCAGGTTTTCGTCCAGCACACCATAGCCGTAGCGGTAGGCGCGCGGCGCACCGTCGGTGGTGCCCAAGGCGGTACTCACCTTGTCCACTTTCAGGAAGCGGCGCACCACCTTGTCGCCGGCGTAGATTTCCATCACGCCATTGGTGCCGGTCCAGTTCTGGATGCCTCGGCCGAGCTGGTTTTGTTGCTCTTGGGTGCACGCGCTCAGTGTCAGCACCGCCACAGCGGCGGCCCACAGTACAGGTTTCATGCTCAGTTCTTTCAAAAGTCGGCGCTCAAACCGCGCGCTGGCGCAGCGCTTCGTACAAACACACACCGCTAGCGACCGAGACGTTGAGGCTCTCCACCGCGCCCATCATCGGAATGCCCACCAGCTCGTCACAGGTTTTGCGGGTCAGCTGGCGCATGCCCTGCCCCTCGGCGCCGAGCACCAAGGCGGTCGGGGCTTTGAGGTCGACCTGGTAGAGCGTTTTGGGCGCGTCGTCGCTGGTGCCAATGATCCAGATGTTGCGCTCTTTGAGTTCGCCCAAGGTGCGCGCCAGGTTGGTGACCATGAAGTACGGCATGGTTTCGGCCGCGCCGCTGGCCACCTTGGCCACGGTGGCGTTGATGCCGGCGGCGTGGTCTTTGGGGGCGATCACGGCGTGGGCGCCGGCGCCGTCGGCGACCCGCAGGCAGGCGCCAAGGTTGTGCGGATCGGTCACGCCGTCGAGTACCAGCAGCAGCGGGGCTATGCCTTTGGCTTCGAGGTCTTCCAGCAGTTCGTCGAGCGAATGGGCTTGGGCCACCGGTTCTACCCGGGCGGCCACGCCTTGGTGGCCGTGGCTGCCGGCGAGCTTGGCCAAGCGCATGCCGTCGGCATCAATCAGGCGCACCCCGGCTTCTTTGGCGCGGTCGACGAACTGGCGCATGCGCGCGTCGCGCCGGCTCGGGTCCACATAGACTTCAATGATGGATTGGGGCGCGGTCTTCAGGCGCACGCCCACGGCGTGAAAGCCGAACAACACTTTGGGAGATGACATACGGGGATTATCCCCCGTCAGACCGCGCGTCCCGCGTCAGTCGCTGTGGGCGATGCGCCCGGCTTCGATGGTGATGCGGCGGTCGCAGCGCGCGGCCAGGGTGCGGTCGTGGGTCACGAGAATCAACGTGGTGCCCAACTCGCGGTTGAGTTCGAGCATCAGCGCCATCACCGATTCGCCGGTGGCATGGTCCAAACTGCCAGTGGGCTCGTCGGCCAACAGCACCGCCGGGCGCACCACAAAGGCCCGGGCCAGCGCCACGCGCTGCTGTTCGCCACCCGACAAGACCTTGGGGTAGCGCGTCAGGCGCTCGCCCAGGCCCACCCGCTGCAACAGCGCGGTGGCGCGGCTGCGGGCGTCGCGCACACCGGCGAGCTCCAGCGGCAGCATCACGTTTTCCAGCGCAGTCAGGTTGCCCAACAGTTGGAAGCTCTGGAACACAAACCCGATCTTCTGGGCGCGCAAGGCGGCGCGGCCGTCTTCGTCAAAGGCGAACAAATCGGTGCCATCGACCACCACCCGGCCGCTGCTGGGCGTATCCAGCCCGGCCATGATGGACAACAAGGTGCTTTTGCCCGAGCCCGAGGCACCGACAATGGCGACAGTCTCCCCGCTCAACACCGAAAAATGGATGTCGCGCAAAATATCCAGCGAACCGGTGGCGTCGGTGACCGACTTGTGAACGTGCTCAACGTCGATGATGGAGCGGACTTGTGGTTCAGACATGCAATGAGATGAAGACGAAGGATTCAGGGATGCGGCGCAGACACTTTACCTTGCTCGTGGCCAGTTTGACGGCGGCAGGGCTTTCACACGCCCAAAACGACGCGCGGCCACGGCTCTTGGTGGTGGGCGATTCGCTGAGCGCCGAGTACGGGCTCAAGCGTGGCAGCGGCTGGGTGCAGTTGCTGCAGGATCGCATCGACCAGAACAAACTGGCGTTTCGGGTCGTCAACGCCAGTATCAGCGGCGACACCACATCGGGTGGCCGCTCGCGCCTGCCGGCCCTGCTCAAACAGCACACGCCGCAGGTGGTGGTGATCGAGCTGGGGGGCAACGACGCACTGCGTGGCCTGCCGCTGGACATGACCCGCGCCAATTTGTCGGCCATGACCCAGGCGGCCCAGGCGGCTGGGGCTCGGGTGCTGTTGTTGGGCATGGAGATGCCGCCCAACTACGGCGCACGCTACGCCCAAGAGTTTCGCGAGGTCTACCCCAGCGTGGCGCGTGAACACAAAGCCGCGCTGCTGCCGTTTTTCCTCAAGGGTGTGGCCGATGGCACCGACCCACTGCGCTGGTTCCAATCCGACCGCATACACCCCAACGAACAAGCGCAGCCGCTGATGCTCGATCACGTGTGGCCGGCACTGAGGCCTTTGCTGACTGGCCGCAAGTGACGCTGGCGCATGCCCGCTGAGCGCCTGAGCCTGCGGGGGATAATCGGCCATGCCTGTACGCCCCCTGCCCGCCCCCGACGCCCTGCAACAACTCGACCAATTTGATGCGGTCATCGACGCCCGCACCGAAGACGAATACGCCCTCGACCACCTGCCGGGTGCGGTGAACTGGCCCACCCTGGACAACCAGGAGCGCATCGCGATTGGCACGATGTACAAGCAGGTCAATGCCTTTGAGGCCAAGAAGCGCGGCGCCGCGCTGTCGGCCCGCAACATCGCCGCGCACATCGAGCGCGAGGTGCTCGACAAGCCCAAAGGCTGGCGCCCGCTGGTGTACTGCTGGCGCGGCGGCAACCGCAGCGGTGCGCTGGCCACCATTCTGGGTGCCATTGGTTTTCAGGTGACGCTGGTCGAAGGCGGCTACAAAGCGGCGCGCCAAGCCCTGGTGGACGACATGAGCGCACAAGCGCAGCGCCTGCGCTACCAGGTGGTGTGTGGCCCCACCGGCAGCGGCAAAACCCGCCTGCTACAGGCACTGGCGGCCCAAGGTGCGCAGGTGCTCGATCTGGAAGCCCTGGCCTGCCACCGCAGCTCGGTGCTGGGTCATATTCCCGGCACACCCCAGCCCAGCCAGAAGCGCTTTGACACCTTGGTGTGGGACACCTTGCGGCACTTCGACCCAGAGCAGCCGGTGTTTGTGGAGAGCGAGAGCAAAAAGGTGGGCAATGTGCGGGTGCCCGACGCCTTGATCGACGCCATGCGCCAGAGCCCCTGCATCGACCTGCAGTTGAGCGATGCGCAGCGGGTGGCTTTGTTAATGGAAGACTACGACTTCTTTGTGCGCGACAGCGCGTTTTTCTGCGAACGCCTGCAGGCGCTGACTGAGCTGCGCGGGCACAAGGTGGTCCACGACTGGATCGATCAGGTGCAACGAGGCCAGACCGAGGCGGTGGTGCACGATCTGCTCGCCCTGCACTACGACCCGGTCTACGCGGCGTCGATCCGGCGCAATTTTGTGCAGTACAGCCAGGCCCAGGTGTGTGCGCTGCCCAGCCGCTCGCCCGCCGACATGGCGGCCGCGGCCAGTACGCTGATCAGCGCCGCTCAGGCCGGCTGATCGCCCGCACCATCGGTGCCCGTGGCGTCATCGGCCGGCGCGTCGGTGTCGTCGCCGGTGGCATCGCCACCGAGCTTGCGTTCGGCTTTTTCGCGCAGCTTCTGCTCTTTTTTCTGCTTTTTGGCCAGCTCGCGTTGGCGCTTTTCGTAACCGTAATTGGGAGTGGCCAAGGCGTGCTTTCGTGAAAATAGAAGAGGCTCAAGCGGCGTTGAGCGCGTCGAGGGCGGCTTGCAAATCGGCTTGGAGATCGTCCACCGCTTCCAAGCCAATAGCAAAACGCACCAAGCACCCCAGGTGCGGCCAGGGCCGCGTGCGGATGGAGCGCACGTTGTAGGGCGCACACAGGCTGATCGGGCCAGCCCAGCTCCAGCCCAGCTTGAAGCGCCGCAAGCTGTCGCAAAAAGCGTCGATCTGGGCTTGCGAAAAACGCGCGTCGAACACCACACTGAAGAGGCAAGCGGCGGCGCTGGCGTCGCGCGCCCAGGCGGCGTGACCAGGCGAGCCAGGCAGTGCCGGGTGCAGCACGGCGGCCACCCCAGGCTGGTCTTGCATCCAGCTGGCGAGTGCCCGCGTGGCGGTGTCTTGGGCGGCGTAGCGCAGCGCCACCGTGGGCAAGCCGCGCAGCACCAGTTCGGTGTCGTTGGCCGAGACGCCCAGACCCAGACGCATGTGGCAGAGCAAGAGCGCTTCGTGCAAGGCCGGGTCGCGGGTGACGACCGAGCCCATCAGCACATCGGCACCGCCGCTGGGGTATTTGGTGAGCGCCTGCATCGACACATCAACACCCAGCTCAAAGGCATTGAACGCCACGCCCGCGCCCCAGGTGTTGTCCAGCGCGCTCACGATGGGGCGCTGTCGCCCTGCGTTGGCCGTGCGGATCACCGCCACCAGGGCGGGCAGGTCGGCAAATTCGAGCGTGATCGAGCCCGGAGCCTCCAGCCACACCAGGCGGGTGGCTGGCGTGATCTGTGCGGCCAGGTCGGCCGGGTTCATGGGGTCGTAAAACCGGTGGGTGATGCCCCAGCGCGCCAGATCGCCTTCGGCAAATGCCTTGCCCGGGCCATAAGCGTTGTCGGGCAGCAGCACCTCGTCGCCCGCCGCCAGAAACGCCATGTCCACCAGGCTCAGGGCCGACAGGCCACTGGGCGCCAGCACACAAAACCGCCCACCTTCGAGTGTGGCGATGCGCTCTTCGAGTGTGAAGGTGGTGGGCGTGCCGTGCAGGCCGTAGGTGTAGCCGCTTTTGTCCTTCCACTCCTGGGTGCGCAAGGCGTGCACGTTCGGAAAGAACACCGTGGACGCCTTGAACACCCCCGGTTGCACCGCCTCGAAGGTGGCGGGCGGGTTGTAGGGGTGGTGAATCAGCTGGGTGGACAAAGCGGTCATGGGCGCTGGGCGGGAATCAGACTTTCCACTTTTCCATCAGCTTCTCGGGGCGCAGGCTGTCGTAGCCTTCGAAGGGCTGGTGGATCCAGGGGTTGGTGGGCAGGAATTCGACCGAGTAATCGGGGATGAAGGTAGACACGCCCTTGGTCCAAATCACCGCACTGCGCAGCTCGGTGATGGGGCTGTAATGGGTCTTGAGGGTATCAATCACCGCCTTGAGCGTATGGCCCGAATCAGCCAAATCGTCCACCAACAGCACCTTGCCGGCGATCTCGCCCTTGGGTGTGGTGATGTAGCGGGCAATGTCCAGATGGCCCTGGATGGTGCCGGCCTCGGCGCGGTAAGAGCTGGTCGACATGATGGCCAGA
>CAMBOY010000072.1 GCA_945869245.1 Hydrogenophaga intermedia | reverse complement strand
ATGCGGGCCACATCGTTGAGTGAGTCACCGTTCTCGTCTTCAAAGTCGAAGGTGGCGGCCACCGGCATGGGTTCGCCAATGCCGGTGGACTCGATCAGCAAATGGTCGAAACGGCCTTCAGCTGCGAGTTTGCGCACTTCGAGCAGCAGGTCTTCGCGCAGCGTGCAGCAAATGCAGCCGTTGCTCATTTCGACCATCTTCTCTTCGGTACGAGAGATCGCCGCGCCAGCGCTTTCGGCGCTGCGCTCGACCAGCGAGGCGTCGATGTTGACCTCGCTCATGTCGTTGACGATGACCGCCACGCGCAGGCCTTCGCGGTTGGCCAGCACGTGGTTGAGTAGGGTGGTTTTGCCGGCGCCCAGAAAGCCCGAGAGCACGGTCACGGGCAAGCGGGTGTCGGCTTTTGGGGGTGTGGTGAATCCCATGGTGTTCTCCTCACTGGCCCTTGACGGCCTGCGTCAGTGCGGTGGTGTTGGCGCGCATCATGGCCGTGTAGGTGGCTGCGGGGCCCTTGCTGTCAGTCAGCGCGTCGGAGAACAGCTCGCCCGCCGGTTTGACGCCGGTCTCACGACCAATCTGTGCAATCAGGCGCGGGTCGGAAATGTTTTCGACGAACAGCGCTTTGATGTTTTCCTGTTTGATTTGGCGCACCAGTTGGGCCACGCCTTTGGCCGAAGGCTCGCTCTCGGTGCTCACGCCCTGCGGGGCCAGAAAGGTCACGCCGTATTCCTTGGCGTAATAGCCAAACGCGTCGTGCGATGTGATGACCTTGCGCTGTGCCGCCGGGATGACCGCCCACTGGGCGCGGATGGTGGTGTCCAAGGCCTTGAGTTCGGCCAGGTAGGCCGTTGCATTGCGTTGGTAACTGTCACACCCAGCGGCGTCGGCAGCGCACAGGCCCTTGGCGATGTTGCCGACAAAGGCCATGGCCTTGGGCACGCTTTGCCAGGCGTGCGGGTCGATGTCGCCGTGGTGATGCCCATGGCCCTTTTTGCCGTGGTCTTTGTGGTTTGTCTGGGTGTGTTTCTGTCCCGTGGCTTCGATGGGCTTGATACCTTCGCTGACCACCACGTGCCGACCTTTGTAGTTGGCGGTGTTGAGCAGGCGACTCATCCAGCCTTCAAATCCCAAGCCGTTGGAAAACACGATCTGCGCCTGGCCGATCAGCCGCGCCTGAGAGGGTTTGGGCTGAAACACATGGGCGTCGCCACCGGGCCCGACCAGCACCTCGACTGCCACGCGTTCGCCGCCGACTTGTTGCACCAGGTCGCCCAGGATGCTGAAGCTGGCCACCACCTGGATGGGGGTTGTGGGCTGCGCTTGCAGCGCGGGGCTGAGCAGAGCGATGGTCAGCCCGATGGAAGCGGGAAGGCCAGTTTGGCGGAGAAGGGTAGACATGGGTTGTCCTTGGGGTTTCAAGCTTGCAGATGGGAAGAGCCGGTGCGCAGGTGGCGCAGCGCACCGTGGGGCGCGGCGAACAGGGAAAACAGGTAGGCCGCCCCCAGGCTGAGCACGATCATTGGGCTGGTAGGCAGGTCCACGTGGTAGGAGAGCAGCAGCCCGCACAGACTGGCGCTCAGCGCCAACGTGGTGGCCAGTACGAGCAAGGGGCCGAGGCGGCGCACCCAGAAGCGCGCGGTGGCCGCTGGCAGTACCATGATGCCCACCGCCATGAGCGTGCCCAGCGCGTGAAAGCCGGCCACGAGGTTGATCACCAGCAGGCCGAGAAAGCCGTAGTGCGCGAGCGGGCCCCAGCGGCTGACCTGGCGCAGAAAACCCGGGTCCAGGCACTCCATCACCAGTGGCCGGTAAAGCAGGGCGAGTGAGACCAGCGTGACCAGGCTGATGCCACCGAGCAAGACCAGCGCCGCGTCGTCCAGTGCCAGCACGGTGCCGAACAACACGTGCAGCAGGTCCACGCTGTTGCCGCGCACCGAGACGATCAGCACGCCCAGCGCCAGCGAGAGCAGGTAGAAGGCCGCTAGGCTGGTGTCTTCACGCAGTACGGTGTTGCGCGACACCAGCCCCGATCCCACGGCCACCGCCAGACCGGCGATCACGCCGCCGATGGTCATGGCGGTGAGCGACAAGCCCGCCACCAGGTAGCCGATCGCCGCGCCGGGCAGGATGGCGTGGGCCATGGCGTCGCCGGTCAGGCTCATGCGGCGCAGCATCAGGAACACGCCGACCGGGGCGGCACTGAGCGAGAGCGCCACGCAGCCCAGTAACGCGCTGCGCATGAAGCCGAATTCGAGCAGCGGGCCGAGCAGTGGGTTGGCCAGCAAGCCGCCCATCAAGGGCGACGTGGCAAGGTCGTTCATGGCAGCGCCTTGGCGGGGTGCCCGTGACCCTGCGCTCGGACGTGCGGGTGGGTGTGATTGTGGTGTGCGGGGTACCGAACCTCGACCTGGCGCTGCAGTGGTGCGCCGCACAGTGGTGCGTTGTCGTCAAACGGTTCTTGCATGTGTTGGGCCTGCGCCCAGTTCTTTGTGGTCAGCACCGCGGCCGTGGCGCCGTAGGCCACCAACTCGCGCGCCAGCAGCAAGGTGATCGGAAAGTGTGCGCGCACCTGCGCCAGGTCGTGCAGCACCACGATCACTGTCTTGCCCTGTTGCTGCCAGCGGTGCAGCAACGCGAGCAGGTCCGCGCTGGTGCGGTTGTCCACGGCGGCGAACGGTTCGTCGAGCAGCACCACCGGCGCGTCCTGCAGGATCAGCCGGGCGAACAGCGCGCGCTGCAACTGACCGCCCGAGAGCGTGTCCAGCCCGCGCGACCCAAAGCCCGTGAGGCCGACGGCGGCCAGCGCCGTCTCGCAGCTCTGGCGGTGCGCGGCCCGCAAGCGCCCCAGCGCGCCCAACTGACGCCATAGGCCCGTGGTCACCAAGCCACGCACATCGATGGGAAAGCGGGTGTCGAGCTCGCTGTGTTGTGGCAGCCACGCGATGCTTTCAGGCGCCAGACCTTCGATGTGTCCCGTCAGCGGCGCAAGCACGCCCGCCATGGCCTTGACCAACGTGCTTTTGCCGGCACCATTGGGGCCGACCACCGCCACCAGGGAGCCGGGCGCTATGCTCAGGTTCAGGTGGTGCACTGCAGGATGCCGGTCGTATCCCAAAGTGAGGTCACGAAGCACAATGCCTTGAGGACAGTCGCGTTGACACACGGCCATGGATCGTCTAGATTGATGCAACTCAGTTGCGATAAGGCATATTAACGCAACTCAGTTGCAAAAAATAGCTCTCTCATCATGTCCACCACAAAAGACTCCGCCGCTTTCCCGCCCGAGATTCAAAGCCGCCTTGAGGCGGGCGGGCTGCGTCGCACCTTGCTGACCCGAGCGGTGGTGGGTGTTTTCTTGGATCCTGCGCGTGTCGACCTGAGTCACCCACAGGTCTTGGCGATGCTGACAACCCGCGGGCTGGCGGTGGACCGGGTCACGCTCTACCGGTTGCTTGACCGGTTGGCCGCATGTGGTGTGTTGCTGCGGCGATCAGACTTGCAGACCCGGATTTGGCGCTACCGCCTTGCGCCTTTGGAGGTCGAGGCCACAGAGCCACTCTTTGAGTGCGAAGGGTGTCACCGTCAATATCCTCTGGTGGATCAGGTCGGCGGTCGGGGGGAAGCCTGGGCGGGTTTGTTCAGTGAGCTGGCTCGATCCGGGCACCGGCATCTGTCGATTCACGGGACCTGTCCCTCCTGCGCCGACGACTCGGCTGCGCCGAGTTCGCCCCAGAAGGGTGTGAGCGGATGATCCGAACCCAGGGACTGGCTTACCAATTTACCGGCGCGGCAGCACCGCTGCGCTTTCCCGATGTGGATCTGCTGCAGGGCGGCACGTTGCTGGTGCGCGGGCCGTCGGGCTGCGGCAAATCGACTTGGCTGGGCCTGGTGTCGGGCTTGCTGAGCCCGACCGCTGGGCGGGTGAGCGTGGCCGGCACAACGCTCAATGGCCTGAGTGGCGCCGAGCGCGACCGCTGGCGCGCGCGCCAGGTGGGCGTGCTGCCGCAGCGCCTGCACCTGAGCGAATCGCTGTCGGTGCGCGACAACCTGGCGCTGGTGTATTTCGCCGCCGGTCTGGCGGTGGACCACCGCGCCATCGACGAACGGCTGCAGGCTTTGGGGGTGGATGGCTTGGCCGGTCGGCGGCCTGCGCAGCTCTCGGGCGGGCAGGCGCAGCGGGTGGCGCTGGCGCGGGCGCTGCTGTTGTGCCCGCCGGTGCTGCTGGCCGACGAGCCCACCGCCAGCCTGGACGACGAGGCTTGCGCCACCGCCCTGGCCCTTTTGCGCGACCACGCCCAGGCCGCTGGCGCCACCCTGGTGGTGGCCACCCACGACAGCCGGGCGGTGCAGGCGCTTTCGGGGGCGACCGAGCTGCGTCTGGCCGCGTCAAACGGGGGGAGCGCATGAGCGCCGCCGGACCGTTCCCAAGGCGCTCAGCACCACAGTGCGCCGCACGGAGGGTCGTCCAATGACCATCTGGCGTCTGGCCTGGACCTATCTGTGGGCGCGGCCGCTGACTGCGGCGCTCAACATCGTCTTGCTGACCCTTGGGCTCACCGTGGTGGGCGCCGTGTTACAGGCACAGGCCCAGGTGGAGCGGGCCCTGCAGCGCGACCTCGCTGGCATCGACCTGGTGGTGGGCGCCAAGGGCAGCCCAATGCAGTTGATTCTGGCGGGCGTCTACCACCTCGATGTACCGCCGGGCAACATCCCGCTGGCCGAGGTAGAGCGCCTGCAGCAGCACCCGCAGGTGGAGCGACTGATTCCGCTGAGCCTGGGCGACAACATCGACGGTTTTCGCATCGTCGGCACCACACCCGACTACATCACGCACTACGGCGCCACGTTGGTAACGGGCGCCGTGTGGACAGCGCCCATGCAGGCGGTCTTGGGTGCCGAGGTGGCTCGCGCCACAGGCTTAAAGCTCGGCGATGGTTTCTACGGCGCCCACGGGCTGGGCGCAGGCGGTGCGGTGCACGAAGAGGCGGCCTACCGGGTGAGCGGCGTGCTCGCGCCCTGTGCCTGTGTGCTGGACCGGCTGGCGCTGACCGCCACCGAGTCGGTCTGGTTGGTGCACGACGAAATGCACGGCGCCTCCGAGATGGACGCGCAGGACCTGGCCGCGCTGCAGGCCGACCGCGAGGTGACGCTGGCGCTGATTCGCTACAGCACACCGCTGGCGGCGGTGACCTTTCCGCGCGCGGTCAACGCCACCGAGCGCCTGCAGGCGGCCGCGCCGGCGATGGAGATCACCCGCCTGTTGTCGATGTTGGGCGTGGGCACCCGCGCGGTGCAGGCTCTGGGCGCGGTGTTGCTGCTGGTGGCGGCGCTGTCGGTGCTGGTGGCGCTGTGGCAGGCGCTGCGCGAGCGCCGCGCCGATATTGCGCTCATGCGCCTACTGGGGGTGCGGCCGGCGCGCCTGGCGGGACTGTTGTTGGCCGAGGCCCTGTGGTTGGCGCTGCTGTCGCTCTTGCTGGCCGTGGCCTTGAGCGGGGGCTTGACAGCCCTGCTAGGGTTTGTGTTGGCGCAAGAGCAATCGCTGTTGTTGCCGGGGGGCTGGGCCTGGTCGGTGTGGTGGCCGGTGCCCTTGCTGGCTCTGGCGGTGGCGCTGCTGGCTGCACTGTTGCCGGCGGTGGCCGCCTACCGCCAAGATGTCCACACTTTGTTGTCTGTGAGGTAAACCATGAAACCGTTCTTGTGTGTCGCTGTGTTGGGCTTTGCGCTGACCGCTCCCGTGTGGGCGCAGCATTCCGCCAAAGAAATCAAGGAGGACATTGCACGCCACCGCGCCATGGCCGCTGCCCACGAAGCCGCCGCCAAATGCCTCGAAGCCGGCAAAGGCGAAAAACAGTGCTTAGCGGAACTGCAAACCGCTTGCAAGGGTCTGGCGATTGGAAAATACTGCGGTATGCGCCACGCGCACTGACCCATTTTTTGAAGGTTTTCCCATGCCCCCTTCCCTGTCCCTGTTGGTGAATCGCCGTTGCTGTTTGGCGCTGGGGCTGGCGTCTGTGGGGCTGGCGGTGCAGGCGCAGGTGCTGAGCTCCCCCGTGCCCGGTGTGACACCGGTGCCCAAACCCGGAGCCCTACCGCACGGCACCGGGGCGGGCGAGCACAGCCCATTGAGCCCGATACCCCCGCTCAAACCGCGCGACGACGTGGTGCCTTGGTCGGTGCTCACCGACATTGGTACCAAGATCGACGTGCGCCGCATCGTGCCAGTGTTCCCGCCCGAGGTGCTGGCGCTGGACCAGAAAAAAATCCGCATCCAGGGCTTCATGATGCCGCTGGAAGCAGGGGAAATGCAGCGGCGTTTTCTGATCACCTCGGTGCCGCTGACCTGCCAGTTTTGCACCCCTGGCGGGCCCGAAAGCATGGTGGAAGTGCGCACCGCCCGCCCAGTGAAATACACCCAACACGCGGTCGCTGTGGAGGGCACTTTTTCAGTGCTCGACAAAGACCCGCAAGGTTTGTATTACCGCCTGAGGGACGCGGTGTCGGTGCGCTGAATCGGTATGGCGTTGACCGAACATCCGGTGGTGGCATCGCTGCTGCCGGTGGTGCTGCTGATTGCCGTGGGTTGGGGCGCGGGCCGTCTGGGCTGGATCCGCGAGGCGGCGGTCAAAGACCTGTCCAATCTGGTGTTTCTGGTGCTGATCCCGGCGCTGCTGTTTCGCACCATGAGCGGTGTGCGCTTGGATACCCTGGACGCACGGCCCATTGGCGCTTATTTCACCGCCGCCCTGGCCTTGCTGGTGCTGTTGGTGGTGTGGCGCGGTTTCAACCCGCGCAGCATTGTGTTGGCGCTGGGCGCGGTGTTCTCCAATATGGTGATGATTGGCATCACGCTCATTGGTCTGGCCTACGGGCAAGCGGGTCTGGTGACTTTGCTCACCTTGGTGTCGGTGCACGCGCTGGTGCTGCTGACGGTGGGCTCGGTCTTGCTGGAGCTGGCGCAGGCGCGCGCGGCGCGCTCGGCCGGCGACCCAGTGTCATCGGTGTGGCGAACGGCGGGCTCGGCTTTGCGTGGAGCGCTGATTCACCCCATCCCTTTGCCGATTCTGGCGGGGCTGCTGTACGCCCAAACCGGCTGGGGTATTCCGGCGGTGGTGGACAAGCCGCTGCACCTGTTGGGGCAGGCCTTTGGCCCGCTGGCCTTGGTGCTGGTGGGGGTGAATTTGGCCGCCACACCGTTGGCTGGTCAGTGGCGCGAGACGCTCTGGCTGAGCGCCGTGAAAAACGTGGCGCTGCCGCTGCTGGTGGGCCTGAGCGCCTGGGCCTGGGGCATCCGCGGCCTGCCGCTGGTGGTGATGGTGACCGCCGCGGCTCTGCCTATGGGCGCCAATGTGTTTTTGTTCGCCCAGCGCTACCAAGTCGGCCAGACGGTCATCACCGCCGGCATGGGTGTGTCCACCGCCCTGGCCATGCTCACCCTGAGCGGCTGGATGCTGCTGATGCAAGGCTGGCTGCCCTGAGCGCAGCGCACCACCCAGCGCTCACTGGCTGAGCTTGCGCGCCTCTTCGATCTGGTATTCAAAGTAGCGCTGAAAGCCAAACGCCAAGCTGCCCATGAGGGAGATGGTGCCGATCAACACCGACAAAATCAGCGCGCCAATGCCCAGCCAGCTGGTGCTGCCGCTGGCGTGTTCGGCGTCCAGCGAGGCGTTGTACTGGCGGTTCCATTTGTCCTTGTCGGTCAGGGTGTAGATCACCGCGCTGATGCAGGCAGCCGTCAAGCTGATGCCCAGCATCGGGATCAAGAGCCACGACAGCTTGTCGTCTTGGCCGTAGCTGAATACCCGGTCCACGCCCCACCAGCCCAGAGCGGTGGGCAGCGGAAACAGCCAGCCGATCCAGTCGCCCAGGCCGCGCAAGTAGAAGCGGTGAATGCCAAAGCTGCCCAGCAGCACGGCCAGCCAGGCGGCGACGGTTTTGTTGCGTGAGCGCATGGGCTTACTCCTTTGGGGGGGTGAGGGCACCGTCGCCCAGGGTTTTTTCCATCAGCACGATGTCGAGCCAGCGGCCAAACTTCCAGCCGCAGTTCGCCACCACGCCCACCCGGCTGAAGCCCAGCGCGGTGTGCACACCCACCGAGCTGGTGTTGGCCGAGTCGCCGATCACCGCCATCACTTTGCGGATACCGCCGGCCTCTAAGCGCTGCAACAGTTCGGTCAACAAGGTTTTGCCCAGGCCTTTGCCGGCCGCTTCGGGCGCCAGGTAAATCGAATCCTCGACTGAGAAGCGGTAGGCCGGGCGGGGTTTGAACCAGTTGCCATAGGCAAAACCCAGCACCTGTCCCTGTTCTTCGGCGACCAGCCAGGGCAGGTCTTTGCTCAGCACATCGGCGCGGCGCGCGCGCATATCGTCTTCGCTCGGTGGGGTGGTTTCAAAGGTGCCGGTGCCGTGCAGCACGTGGTGACCGTAAATGCGGGTGATGGCGCCAACGTCGGCGTCGGTGCTGGGGCGGATGGTGATCATGGGGGTTTGAGAAAAGCCGGAATGCGCTCGTGCAGTGGATGGTTGCCGTGTGGGATTGTGCCCGTGCAAAAAAGTTGCCGCCGAAAGCTGCGGTGATGACAGCCTATAATCGCGGGCTTTGCAGCGTTTCGCTGGCCGGGTGGTCAGTCGTGTGTCTCAAGCGGTGCAGCGAAGCGGGGTGCTTCGACCCATCACACCCCATACCCAAAGGAATCATCATGGTCGTCATTCGACTCTCTCGCGGCGGCGCCAAAGCCCGTCCGTTCTACAACATCGTGGTCGCCGACAAGCGCAACCGCCGCGACGGCCGCTTCATCGAGCGCATCGGCTTCTACAACCCGCTGGCCAAAGGTGGCGAAGAGCCCCTGCGCATCGCCCAGGACCGCCTGAGCCACTGGATCGGCGTGGGTGCCCAGCCCTCGGACACCGTGGCCCGTCTGATCAAGCAAGCCGCCGCCAAGGCCGCTTGATCGCTCCTGTGAGTGTCGCACCACACGCTGGCGTGTCGTCGCCGGCACTCACCCCCGCCCAGCGACCCGCCGACGCGGTCGAGCTGGCGCGGGTGCTGGAGGCCTGGGGTATCAAAGGCTGGGTCCGTATCCTGCCATTCCAGGCCGATCCCGTTGCCTTGGTGCACAGCGCTCAATGGTGGCTGGAGCCCCCAGAGGCGCGTTTTGTGCGTGGCTTTTCTCTTTTCAGCGCTTGTGTGCAGGTCACCGTGGCCGAGGTCAAACCCCACGCCGACGGCTGGGTGGCACGGCTCGAGGGTGTCAACGACCGCAACACCGCCGAGGCGCTCAAAGGCGTGCGCATCAGTGTGCCGCGCAGCGCATTTCCCCCGCCGGCCGACGGCGAGTTTTACTGGGTCGATCTGCTGGGCCTAGACGTGATCAACCGCGAAGGTGTGAACCTGGGGCGCGTCACCGACTTGCTGGCCACCGGCCCCACGTCGGTGCTGGTGCTGCAGGACAGCGACCCGGCCGACAGCGCCAAAACCATCGAGCGCATGATTCCCTTTGTCGACGCCTATGTGGACGCGGTGGACACCGCTGCGCGCCGCATCACGGTGGACTGGCAACCCGATTACTGAGGCGCAGCGCCGATGCGCTTTGACCTCATCACCCTGTTTCCCGAACTCTTCGAGCCGTTTCTGAAAGCCGGCGTGACGCGCCGCGCCTACGAATCCGGCCAGGTCGACGTGCGGCTGTGGAACCCGCGCGACTTCGCCGACGGCAACTACCGCCGGGTCGACGACCGCCCCTTTGGCGGTGGTCCTGGCATGGTGATGCTGGCCGAGCCGCTGCACCAGTGTCTGCTCGCCATCCGCGCCGACCGCGCCGAACCCGAGCCAGCGCCGCTGTTGCTGTTCTCACCCATTGGCCAAACGCTGAACCACGCGGCGGTGCAAACCTGGTCCGACAGCGCCGGTGCGGTGCTGCTGTGCGGTCGCTACGAAGGGGTGGACCAACGCTTCATCGATCGCCATGTCACCCAGCAGATCAGCCTGGGCGACTTTGTGCTCTCCGGTGGCGAGATCGCCGCCATGGCCCTGCTCGACGCGGTGGCGCGCCTGCAGCCCGGTGTGCTCAACGACGCCGGCAGCCACCAGTTCGACAGCTTCAATCCCGCACTTGATGGCCTGCTCGACAGCCCGCACTACACCCGGCCTGAGGTCTGGCAAGGGCAGGGCGTCCCCGAGGCGCTGATGTCCGGGCACCACGCCCGCATCGAGCGCTGGCGCCGCGACCAGAGCCTGGACATCACCGCACGCCACCGGCCCGAGCTGATCGAACAGGCCCGTGCCGCCGGGCGTTTGGCGCGCGAGGATGAGGCCTTCCTGCGCCAGTGTTCTGCCTCCGACCCCGCCTGACCGCATCCTGAGCGGTCGCCCGCGCTGCTGGGTGTGGACACACCGCGATCGTTCGATAGTTTTGCAAAGCCATGACCACTGTTCCAGCCGCTTTCACCCCCTTCACGTTGACAGCCGCCGACGGCTGCTGTTTGCAGGCGCGGCGCTTCGGGCCCACGGGTGAGCCGGCGGGGCAACTGGTGATCGCCGGTGCCACGGGTGTGCCACAGCGCTTTTATGCCCGTTTCGCCGAGTTTGCGGCGGCGCAGGGCATGGAGGTCTGGACCTTGGACTACCGGGGCATTGGCCTGTCGCGCGTCTCGGATCTGCGCGCCCTTCGTATGGATTACCGCGATTGGGCCCGGTTGGACCTCGCGGCGCTGCTCGATCATGTCGTGGCTCAAGGCCGTGGCCCGCTGTGGATGGTGGGGCATTCTTATGGCGGGCACGCGCTGGGTTTGTTGCCCCATCCTGACCAAATCAGCCGCTGCGCCACCTTTGCCACCGGCGCCGGCTGGCATGGTTGGATGCCACCCCTGGAGCGTTGGCGTGTGCGCGTGATGTGGCACGTGCTCGGGCCGCTGGTCGTGCGGCTCAAGGGGTATCTGGCCTGGAGCCTGTTGGGCATGGGCGAGGACTTGCCGCGCGATGTGTTTGTGCAGTGGCGCCGCTGGTGCCAGTGGCCACGGTACTTCTTTGACGATCCCGAGCTGCCAGAGCTTGCCGAGGCGTTTGCGCGGGTGCGCATACCCATCCGGGCCATCAATGCGACCGATGACGCCTGGGCACCGCCAGCCTCACGCGATGCCTTCATGGCGGGCTACACCAACGCCCAGGTGGAAGCGGTGACTGTGAACCCAGCCGACTTGGGCATGCGCGCTGTGGGCCACATGGATTACTTTCGTCCCCAAGCCCTGCCGCTGTGGCGCGAGACGCTGGACTGGTTGCGTCGCTGATGGTGGGGGCCTTGCCAAGGGCTAGAGCGCTTTGGCGCCAGAACACCCAAAAACGCTATAATCCAAGGCTTTTCGGTCCTCTACCCGCCGCGGTCCAGCCGGTTGCAGTGTGTCTGCTGCCGCCAGTCTCTTGATACAGAGCGCTTGGAACGCCCCTAGTGCAGCGGGCATGAACGAAGAACCGTGGAGTTCTGATGAACCTGATCCAAATCCTTGAGCAAGAAGAAATTGCTCGTCTGAACAAGACCATTCCCCCGTTTGCGCCCGGCGACACCGTGATCGTGAACGTCAACGTGATCGAAGGCACCCGCAAGCGTGTGCAGGCCTACGAAGGTGTGGTGGTGGCCCGCCGCAACCGTGGTCTGAATTCGGGCTTTATCGTGCGCAAGATCTCCAACGGCGAAGGTGTGGAGCGTACGTTCCCGCTGTACAGCCCCTTGATCGCCAGCATCGAAGTCAAGCGCCGTGGTGACGTGCGCCGCGCCAAGCTGTACTACCTGCGTCAGCGCAGCGGCAAGTCGGCACGTATCAAGGAAAAGCTGGGCGCCTGATAGGCGTTGTCCCAGTGGCTTATTTGCCTTGAAAAACCGCGCCCTGGCGC
>CAMBOY010000071.1 GCA_945869245.1 Hydrogenophaga intermedia | reverse complement strand
GGCCAGCGCGGCGGCCGGGGGTTTTGCGGTGAGTGTGGCGCAGTACCTGCCCACACTCACCGTGGGCGCCGGGCGCTACGCCACCGTCACCACCGAGGCGGTGGCCCTGGCCGCCGGCGCCCAGCTCTCGCTCACCAGCGCCTACGCCTCGCTGCTGTTTGTGCTGCCGGTGCTGGGATTTGCGCTGGCCGCTTGGGTGGGTCGGCCGCGCCGCTTTGCTGCAACCAGTCAGGCACACTCGCAGCCATGAGCTTGGACATCCACATTCGCCACTTGGGCAGCCCGGCACGCCAGCTGGTGCAGGGGCTGCGCCTGAGCGTGCCGGCCGGCGCCATCCACACCCTGATGGGCGCCAGTGGCAGCGGCAAAAGCAGTGTGCTGGCCGCCGTGGCCGGCACGCTCCACCCGTCTGGCCTGGGCGCCGGCTTGGGTGGCGACTGGACGGTGTCCCTCAACGGCCAGTGCCTCGACGCCTTGCCCACCGAGCGGCGCGGCATTGGCCTGTTGTTTCAGGACGATTTGTTGTTCGCCCACATGAGCGTGGCCGAGAACCTGCTGTTTGCGGTGCCCGCAGGGCCCCGATCCGAGCGCCAGGCCGCCGTGCAGCAGGCCCTGCAAGACGCGGGGCTGGCTGGCCTGGGCGAACGCGACCCGGCCACGCTCTCAGGCGGGCAGCGCGCTCGGGTGGCGCTGATGCGTGCCCTGCTCGCCCGCCCGCGCGCGCTGCTGCTGGACGAACCGTTTTCCAAACTCGACGCCGCGCTGCGCAGCCAATTCCGCGAGCTGGTGTTTGCCCACATCCGCGCGCGCGGCATCCCAGCGCTGCTGGTCACCCACGATCTGGCCGATGTGGCCGAGCCGCAGCGACTGACCCAACTCGACGGCGACACCGCGCCCGCCTCCCCCGATGCTTGACCGTGCCGCCCAAACCGTGTTGCGCCCTGCGCTACAAGCCCTTGCACGGGGTGTGTTGCGCACCGGCTTGGGCGCCGACGCCCTGAGCTGGTTGGGCTTTGCCACGGGTCTGACTGCCGCCGCCGCAATTGCGCTGCAAGCCTACACAGCGGGCTTGGCGCTGTTGCTGGTCTCGCGCCTGCTCGACGGGCTCGACGGCGCGGTGGCGCGTCTGACTGCGCCCACCGACGCTGGTGGCTTTCTGGACATCGCACTCGACTTTCTGTTTTACGCCGCCATCCCGCTGGGCTTTGCGCTGGCCGACCCCAGCACCAACGCCCTGCCCGCGGCGGTGTTGCTGGCCAGCTTTATTGGCACCGGCAGCAGCTTTTTGGCTTTTGCCGCCCTGGCCGAAAAACGGGGTCTCACCGACACCGCGCTGCCTGGCAAAAGCTTTTACTTTTTGGGTGGCCTGACCGAAGCGACCGAGACCATTGCCGTGTTTAGCGCCATGTGCCTGTGGCCCGAACACTTTGGGGTGTTGGCCTATGGATTTGCGGCCTTGTGCGCCATCACCACCGCCATGCGGATCGGCTGGGGCTACCAGAGGCTGCACCAATAAGCGATAATTTATAAATATTAAGTATTATTTAATTAAAAACATTTAATACCTAAGTACCGCAATGTAAGAACCGAGCTTCTGCGCAGACCCACCAACAACCTCGGAGTTTTTTATGCGTTCCCCCAAAGTCCTTGTCTTGTTGTTGTTGGCTGTGGCCATTGGTGCGTTTGTGGCGCTCGACCTTGGCCGCTTTCTGAGTTTTGAGGCGCTCAAAGCCAGCCAAGCGAGCTTTGCCCAACTGCACGCCGACCAGCCATTCACCGTGGCGGCGGTGTACTTTGTCCTCTATGTGCTGGCCACTGCGCTGTCCATTCCGGGCGCGGTCATCATCACCTTGGCGGGTGGTGCCATCTTTGGCCTGTGGCAGGGTCTTCTGATCGTCTCGTTTGCGTCCACCATCGGCGCTACGCTGGCCTTTCTGGCCTCGCGTTTTGTGCTGCGCGACTGGGTCGAGGACAAGTTCGGCAGCCGTCTGGCCGACATCAACCGGGGCGTGGACAAAGAGGGCGCGTTCTACCTGTTCACGCTGCGCCTGATCCCGGTGGTGCCGTTTTTCCTGATCAACTTGCTCATGGGCCTGACCCGCATGAAGGCCTTGACCTTCTACTGGGTCAGCCAGCTCGGCATGCTCGCCGGCACCGCGGTGTATGTGAACGCCGGCACGCAACTGGCGCAGCTGGATTCGCTGCAAGGCATCCTGAGCCCCGCGCTCTTGGGCAGCTTTGTGTTGCTGGGTGTGTTCCCGCTGATCGCCCGCCGCATCGTGGCCGCCATTCAAAAGCGCAAGGTCTACGCCCGCTGGGCCGACCAGCGCCCCAAGACCTTTGACCGCAATCTGATCGTCATCGGCGGTGGCGCCGGTGGTTTGGTCAGCGCTTACATCGCCGCAGCCGTCAAGGCCAAGGTGACGCTGATCGAAGCCCACAAAATGGGTGGCGACTGCTTGAACTACGGCTGTGTGCCCAGCAAAGCGCTGATCAAAAGCGCCAAGCTGGCGCACCAAATGCGCCACGCCTCGAACTACGGCTTGACAGACGCCACCCCCAGCTTCAGCTTCAAAGCGGTGATGCAGCGCGTGCACGACGTGATTGCCGCCATCGAGCCGCACGACAGTGTGGAGCGCTACACCGGTTTGGGTGTGGAGGTGCTGCAGGGTTACGGCAAGCTGATCAACCCTTGGACGGTGGAGATCGCCCTGAATGGTGGTGGCACCCAGCGCCTGACCGCACGCGCCATCGTCATCGCCGCCGGCGCCCGCCCCTTTGTGCCACCCCTGCCGGGCTTGGACGAGGTGGGTTATGTCACCAGCGACACGCTGTGGGACGAATTCGCCAAGCTCGACAGCGCACCGAAGCGCTTGGTGGTGCTGGGCGGCGGCCCGATCGGCAGCGAGCTGGCACAAAGCTTTGCGCGGCTGGGCTCACACGTCACCCAAGTGGAAATGGGCGCACGCATCATGGTGCGCGAAGACGCCGAGGTGAGCGAACTGGCCAAGGCCTCGCTGCAAGCCGATGGTGTGGACGTGCTCACCAGCCACAAAGCGCTGCGCTGCGAACTCGTCAACGGCGAAAAAACCTTGTTCGTGGAGCACAACGGCGCTGAAAAACGCATCGTGTTCGACCAACTGCTGTGCGCCGTGGGCCGCGTGGCGCGTCTGCAGGGTTACGGCTTGGAAGACCTGGGCATTCCGACCCACCGCACGGTCGAGACCAACGAATACCTGCAAACCATTTACCCCAACATCTACGCCGCCGGCGACGTGGCCGGGCCGTTCCAGTTCACCCACACCGCCGCCCACCAGGCTTGGTACGCGGCCGTCAACGCGCTGTTTGGCGAGTGGAAGCTGTTCAAGGCCGACTACTCGGTCATCCCGTGGGCGACCTTCATCGACCCCGAGGTGGCGCGTGTGGGCTTGAACGAGCAAGAGGCCAAAGAAAAGAACATCCCCTATGAGGTGACGAAGTACGGCATCGATGATCTGGACCGCGCCATTGCCGACAGCGAAGCCCACGGCTTTGTGAAGGTGCTGACCGTGCCGGGCAAGGACACCATTTTGGGCGTGACCATCGTCGGCACCCACGCCGGTGATTTGCTCGCCGAGTTTGTGCTGGCCATGAAACACGGCTTGGGTCTGAACAAGATCTTGGGCACCATCCACACCTACCCCACGCTGGCCGAGTCCAACAAATACGTGGCCGGTGAATGGAAGCGCGCCCACGCGCCCCAAGGCCTGCTGGCCTGGGTCAAGAAGTACCACGACTACAAGCGCGGCTGAATGCACGCCCTACACCAGGACACACACCATGCAACGACGCCACGCCATTGCTTGCCTGATCGCCGTGCCACTGGCCACCCCGTCGGTCTGGGCGCAAGCCGGTTTTGACCACCAATACACCGCCTGGACCGCCCTGCTCAAAAAACACGTTCGCTGGCTGCCCGACGGCAAACAGTCGCAGGTCAACTACCGAGGTTTTGCGGCCGACCGCGCCGCGTTGGGCGCGGTGTTGAGCAGCCTGAGCGCCGTGAGCCAAGCGCAGTTCGACGGCTTTTCCAAGCCGCAGCAAATGGCCTTTCTCATCAACGCCTACAACGCGTTCACGGTCGAACTCATCCTCAGCGCCTACCCCAAACTCAAGTCCATCAAAGACCTGGGCAGCCTGCTGCAGTCGCCGTGGAAAAAGAAGTTCTTCACCTTGCTGGGCGAACAACGCCACCTCGACTGGGTTGAGCACGAACAACTTCGCTCCAACTACGCCGAGCCCCGCATCCACGCCGCAGTGAACTGCGCCAGCATCGGCTGCCCCGCCTTGCGCGACGAAGCCTTCACCGCCGCCCGGCTGGAAGCCCAACTGGAAGACGGCATGCGCCGCTTCATGGGCGACCGCACCCGCAACCGCGTGGCCAACGGCAAGGCCGAAATCAGCAGCATCTTCAAGTGGTTCCGTGAAGACTTTGAAAAAGGCCACCTCGGCTTCAAGCGCGTCGAAGACATGCTGGCGCGTTACGCCGAACAACTCAGCGATGTGCCGGCCGAACAAGCCGCCTTGCGCCAACGCAGCCTGTCGATCAGCCACCTCGACTACGACTGGTCGCTCAACGACCTGGGGCGCTGACCCATGCGCTGCTGCCGCACACCCAGCCTGGCCATCGGCGGATTGCTGGTGGCGGGATCTGCATGGAGCGCGGCACTGGAGCCGCTGTCCAGTGGCACGGGCCCCAATGGCTGGCGCTTTGTGGGTCTGCCCAACAAACCGGACATCGGTGCCACCCGGTTTGAAACCGGCCAAATCGACGGTGTGCCGGCGGTGCGCCTGCGCACCGACCAGTCGTATGGCACCTGGGTGCACGCCTGGAATGGTCCTGCCGGTACCTTGCAATGGCGCTGGCGGCTCGACGAGCCACTGAGCGGCGGCGTGCGCCCGGCCAACATCCGCCGCAAAGACGGCGACGACGCCGCGCTCAAGGTGTGTGTGATGTTCGACCATGCGCTGGAGCGCGTGCCCTTTGGCGAGCGCACCCTGCTGCGCTTGGCGCGCTCGGTCAGCGGTGAAAACCTGCCAGCGGCCACTGTGTGTTACGTGTGGGACCCGGCGCAGACCAGCGGCGCCAGTGGGTCCAACGCCTACACCCAGCGGGTGCGCTATCTGGTGCTGCAAGGCCGCAGCGCACCGCTGCAGCGCTGGGTGGCCGAAAGCCGCGATGTGGCGGCCGACTTTGTGCGCCTGTTTGGCGACGAACTCCCGCCCAACAGCGGCGCTGGCGCCGCGCCGCCAGTCAGCGCGGTGCTCATTGGCGCCGACAGCGACAACACCCAAGCCAACAGCAACGGTTGGGTGACGCAGTTGCAGTGGCGGTAAGCCCCATGGTTGGCCCTTTCATGTCCGTATGACCATGTCCAACACCATGGCCATAGGACTCGCAGATGCGCTGCTGGTGCTGCATGTGGGCGTGGTCGCCTTTGTGGTGGGGCTGCTGCCCCTGGTGTGGATTGGCGGGCAATGCAGCTGGCGCTGGGTGCGCCACCGTGGCCTTCGCCTGCTGCACCTGGGCGTCATCGGTTTTGTTGCGGCGCAAGCCTGGCTAGGGCAGTTGTGCCCACTCACGGTGTGGGAACAAGACCTGCGCCGTTTGGCCGGACAAGCCAGCCACCACAACAGCTTCATCGCGCACTGGCTGGGTCGCTGGTTGTATTGGGATCTGCCGTGGTGGGTGTTTGTGGCCGCCTACACGGCATTTGCGGCGCTGGTGGCATTGGCCTGGTGGCAGGTGCGCCCGCACCCCCGTCCCTGACCACCCACTCAAGTCGGCTTGCGCATCGCCCGCTCAAACAGCGGGTGCACCAGCCAAGCGGCCAGCCAGGCTTGCAGCGCTGGCAAGGGCTGGGCCGCCCACAGCGCGGGATCGGTGGCGGCGAACTGCCGCACAAAAGGAAAGATGCCAATGTCGGCGGCGCACGGCGACACACCGCCGAGCTGCGGCGCCGCACGCAGCCGCGCCTCCAACGCCTGCAACAACACCGCCACCGCTTGTTCGCGGTGCCACGCGCGGCCCTGTGCGTCGGCAAAACGCTCGGGGTACTTGGTGCGGTCCAGGTGGTGCTTGAACGGCCCGTCGCAGGCTGCCTGCAAAGCCAGGTTGTCGGCGGTTTGTGCGCGCGCCCACCAGCCGTCGGCATCGCCCGTCTGCACAAACGCCCAGCGCACAATGTCCAAGCTTTGCTCCAGCACGGTGCCGTCGCTCAGCACCAGCACCGGCACCGTGCCCTTGGGTGACACGGCCAGCATCTGCGCCGGTTTGTCGCGCAGCACAATCTCCAAGGGCTCATAGCCCACCCCCGCCTGCATCAAGGCCATGCGGGCGCGCATGGCGTAGGGGCAGCGGCGGTAGGTGTAGAGCAGCGGCAGACCCATGGTGCTCCGGGCGCCGCCTCAGGGCCGCAACACCACCGGCTCGAGCGCATCGGCCTGGGCGGTGATGCGACCAATCGCGGCGGTGTGGGTGTAGCCAGCGGCGCGCAGCGCTGCCACACACGCGTCGGCCTGCGCCGCCGGCACACTGACCAGCAAACCGCCGGCGGTTTGGGGATCGAACAGCAGCGGATAGCGGGGGTCTTGGGCAAAGTCGGCGCCATTGCGCAGCGCGCGGCGCAGGCGCACATTGGCCGGCTGCAGCGAACTGACAATGCCCGCCCGCACACAGTCCACCGCACCATCGAGCAGCGGCAAGGCGCCCAAGTGCAGCTCCGCGTCCACCCCCGAGGGGCGGGTCATTTCCACCAAATGGCCCAGCAAGCCAAAACCGGTCAAATCGGTGCAGGCGGTGGCGCCGTGCGCGCGCACAATTTGCGCGCCCCGCTGATTGGACTGCACCATCGAGCGCAGCGCCGCCTGCACCCAGCGGCCTTTGGCCGCATGCCGCGCGTGGGCGGCAAACAGCGTGCCGGTGCCCATGGGCTTGGTCAGCAGCAGCACATCGCCGGGCTGCATGCCGCCTTTGCGCATCACACCGGCCATCTGCTCGTCGATCAAGCCATTGATGGCAAAGCCCAAGGCCAGCTCAGCGCCCTCGCCAGTGTGCCCGCCCACCAGCGCACAGCCCGCTGCGTTGAGCACCTCCATCGCGCCGCCCATCATTTGGGTCAGCAGGTCTTCCACCTTGCGCTCCAGCCCCGGAGGCACTGTGACCACGGCGGTGGCGCTCTGTGGCTCAGCCCCCATGGCAAACACATCACCCAGCGCGTGGTTGGCCGCCACCTGGCCAAACACATACGGGTCGTCGATGAAGGCGCGAAAAAAGTCCACCGTGTGCACCACGGCCATGCCCGGCGGCACCCGCACCACCGCCGCGTCGTCGGGCGAATGCAGGCCAATCAGCACATCGGGCCGCTCAATCGGCTGCAGCCCACCCAGCGCCCGCGACAACACCGTGGCACCCACCTTGGCCCCACAGCCACCACAGCGCATGGCCATGGCCGAAATCGCCTGCAGCGACTCCTCAGCTGTCAAGGCCACACCAGACACCGAAGGCGTTGGCGCAGCCGCCATGGGCGTGTCGGGCAGCTCGGTGAAGCGGCGCATAAAGGTGCGGTCGATATGGTCCTTCCAGCGCCACACCCAGTCACCCGCAAAACCCAGCGGCCCGCGCGAGGCCACCGCGTGTTTGTCGCCGGTGGAAATCAAGGCCAGCCAATGGCGCTGCGGCCGGTACACCTGCAGCGGCTCGCCGCGCACGCTGCGGCGCAGGTTCTCGGTCAGCGGCTTGCCCATGCGCACCGCAAACACACCGGCTTTCTCCAGCGGACGGTCGCTGAAATCGGCAATGTCGCCGGCCGCAAAAATGGCCGGGTCGTTGAGTGTTTGCAGGCGGTCGTTGACCCGAATAAAACCGTTGGCGCTCAGCTCCAAACCCGTGCCTTGCAGCCAGGCCGGGCCACCGGCTTGGGTCACCCACATGGTTTCGTCTGCATCAAAGGTGCGGCCGTCCTGGGTGTGCACACAACCGGGCGACACCTTGACCACCTCAGCATGGGTGTGCACCACCACATGGCGTTGCTGCAGCACCCGTTCAAAGCGCGCACGCACCCCCGCGTTGTGGGTCGGCAAAATTGTGTCGCCCGAAGTCAGCAACACAAAACGCAAGTTTTCCGGATTGCGCCCCAACGCCTTGAGTTCGTTGCGCAGCCGAAATTGCATCGACAACACCAATTCCACGCCGCCGGCTCCACCGCCCACCACCGCCACCGTCATGGGGCCGCGCTGCAGCGGCCACTGGCGCACTGTGTCCAGCAAGGCCAGCCAACGCTGGTTGAACTGCGCAATCGGTTTGACCGGCACCGCCAGCGCCTGCGCGCCTTCCACCTCGCTCACCTGCGGGGTCGATCCAATGTTGATCGACAACACGTCGTAGGGCACCGGCGGGCGGTTGCGGCACAACACCAGCTTGCGTTCGCGGTCAATGCCCACCACCGCATCGTGGTAGAAGCGCGCGCCAGCAAACGCACACAGTTTGCCCAGGTCGATGTGCACATCGTCAAAGCTGTAATGCCCCGAGATATAGCCCGGCAACATGCCCGAATACGGCGTGTCGATGTCGGTGCAAATGACGGTGATGCGCACGCCCGGCTCGGGCTTCATGGCGAACATGCGCAACACGCCCACATGGCTGTGCCCACCGCCCACCAACACCAGGTCGCGCAACACGGTCGATTCAACAGATCGCATACAAACAATGGCTCTTGGTCATCCCTGGTTTATACCTGCGAACACCGCGCTACCATCGCGGCCATGTCAAGTTCCGCGCCCCGTGCCGCCAGACCCTCGGGCGGCATCCTCAAACTGCTGTTGCTCGGTGCCGGCCACGCGCACCTGCAGGTGCTGGCCCGCCTAGCGCAACACCGACCCGCGCATCTGGACGTGACCGTTCTCACGCCCTATCCCTACCTCAGCTACAGCGCCATGGCGCCCGGTGTGGTGGCCGGCCATTACCAGAGCGCCGAATGCCAGATTCGCCTCTCGCCCTGGCTCCAGCGCAGCGGCGCGCGGGTGGTGCAGGGCCGCGCCTTGCACATCGACACCGCCCAGCGCCAGGTGCACTACCAGGTACGCCCCCACGACCCCACGCCCGCCCCCCTGAGCTACGACCTGCTGTCGCTCGATCTGGGTAGTGGCTACAACCCCGACTGGCTCGACCTGCACCTACCCGGCGCGCGCGAACACGCCCTGCCGCTGCGCCCACTGGAGCGCTTTGTCCGCCTGTGGGACGACGTGCTGACCCTGGCGCAACGCAAACCCCTTTCGCTGGCGGTGGTGGGCGCTGGTGCCGCCGGCTGCGAAACCACCCTGGCGCTGGCCCACCGCCTGCGCACCACGCCCCACCCGCACCGGATCAGCTTGGTGGCCGGCCCGGCCGGCGTGCTGCCGCAGGCCCCAGTGGGCGTGCAACAGCGCATGCTGCGCCAGCTCAAACGCCACGGCGTGACGGTGCTGCCACAGGCCTGTGTTGGCGTGGCAGCGGGCGAGGTGCTGCTCGACGGTGGTGGCCGCCTGCAGTGCGACGTGCCGCTGCTGGCCCTGGGTGGCCAAGCCCCGCAGTGGCTGGCCGCCACCGAGCTGGCCTGCAGCGACAGCGGCCGGGTGCGCGTCGACGCGCAACAGCGCAGCGTCAGCCACCCCGAGGTGTTTGCGGCCGGCGACGTCTGCCAGCGCGACGACACCATCTGCCCGCCCAACGGGGTGCAGGCGGTGCGCGCTGGCCTCACACTCGCGCACAACCTGCTCGCCGCAGCCACCGGCGAGCCGCTGCGCGCCCACCGTGTGCCCCGCCACAGCCTCAGCCTGATCGGCTGTGGTGTGGGCCACGCCATCGCCCACTGGGGACCGCTGCACGCCGAAGGCGCCTGGGTCTGGCATTGGAAAGAGCGCATCGACCGCGCCTGGATGGCCCGCTGGCACATTCCCACCGACGCCCCACCCAGCCGGTATGAACCCTCCCGCTACTGAACCCCAGGGTCGGGTGGCCGAGGTCTTCCTCATTTTTTTGCGCCTGGGCTGCACCGCCTTTGGCGGCCCGGTGGCGCACATCGGCTTTTTTCGCGACGAACTGGTGCAGCGCCGCCGCTGGCTCAGCGAAGCCGCCTACGCCGACTTGGTGGCCTTGTGCCAGTTTTTGCCCGGACCGGCGAGCAGCCAGGTCGGCATGGCGCTGGGACTGTTGCGCGCCGGGCGTCTGGGCCTGCTGGCGGCTTGGCTGGGCTTTACCCTACCCTCTGCACTGGCCATGGTGGCGCTGGGTCTGGGGCTGGTGCAGGCCACCCAGTGGCTGGCAACGCCGGTGCTCACGGGCCTGTTACAGGGTCTGGCGGCTGCTGCGGTGGCGGTGGTGGCGCAAGCGGTGTGGGGCATGGCGCGCACACTCTGCCCCGACACCCGGCGCCGCTGGCTGATGCTGGCCGCCGCCGCCACCACGCTGGCGCTGCCCAGCGTGTGGACACCGGTGGGCGTGGTGCTGGCGGGTGCGGCCGCTGGCTTGACCCTGCTGCCGCGCCCAGCGCCCGCCACCCGCGCCGAGCCATGGGGCCTGGCGGTGTCGCAACGCAGCGCCTGGGTTTGCCTGGCGCTGGCGGCCATGGGCTTGTTGATCTTGCCGTGGTGGGCCCAGGCGGCGCCACACAGCCTGCTGGCGCTGGCCGACAGCTTCTACCGCGCTGGCGCCCTGGTGTTTGGCGGTGGCCATGTGGTGCTGCCTCTGCTCGAAGCCGAACTCGTGCGCCCAGGGGGCATGGACGCCGGCACATTCCTGGCCGGTTACGGTCTGGTGCAAGCCATGCCCGGCCCCCTGTTCACCGTAGCGGCCTACCTGGGCGCGGTGGCGCCCAACGCCCAGGGCCTGCCACTGGGCGCCTGGGGCGGCGTGCTGGCCTTGGTGGCGGTGTTTGTGCCTGGCGCCTTGTTGCTGCTGGGCACCCTGCCGTTCTGGGACCGGCTGCGCCAGCATCCGCCAGCGCAAGCCGCACTCATGGGCACCAACGCCGCCGTCGTGGGCCTGCTGTTGGCCGCCTTGTGGAACCCGGTCATTCAGCACGGTGTGCTGGGCTGGCCCCACGCCGCGCTGGCGCTGCTGGCCTGGCTGGCCCTGAGCCGCTGGCAGCAGCCCGCCTGGGCGGTGGTGCTGGGCAGCGCGCTGGCCGGCGCGGTGGCGCTGGGCTAGGCTTTAATGCTGGGCCGGCGCGGTGGCCCTGGCTGCGGCGTCGAACCCGCCTTTGGCCTTCCACTCTTGCATGCCACCTTGCAAAATGCGCACGTTCTCCCAGCCTGCCACGCGCAGCGCAAATCCGGCCTGCGCCGACAGCGAACCGGTGTTGCAGTAAATCAGCACCGGCTTGTTTTTGGGAATGCTGTTGCGCTTGGCCAGCACCTGGCGCCAGTCCATGTTGATGGCACCGGGAATGTGCCCCTTGGCAAACTGGCCGGCGTCGCGCGCATCGATCACCGTCATCTTGGGCCACTCGTCTTTGGGAATTTGCTCGGCAAAGATCACCCCGCCGCCGTAATCCACAAACTCCAGATACGCCTCCATCTCGTCGGCCGCAATGGCCTTGTTGTCGGCCTGGGCGGCGCTGCCCCAGGTCAGGGCGGCAAGACACAAGGCCCAGCCCAGTTGTTTCACAATCATGGCCTTCTCCTTTATATAAGCATTGTCTAATATTAAGCCCCTTCTTCCTGTGCCCGCCAACCGGTGGTGGCCGCTGCGTGGCTGAGCGGCGCCAGCGCTGGGCGCTGCTGCTGTCGGTGGCGCTGCACGCGCTGGCCCTGGCGTGGCTGGCCGGCTGGACGCCTCGGCTGCCGTCCCCGCAGCCTGAGACCGTCACCTACATGGTGGATGTGCCCCCGCCCAAACCGCCGGCGGACACACCGGTGGCAGCACCCCCGCCCGCCGCACCCCAAGCCCTTGCCCCACCGCCCATCAGCGAGCCCACGCCCCAAGCACCCGATG
>CAMBOY010000070.1 GCA_945869245.1 Hydrogenophaga intermedia | reverse complement strand
CGCCGGGCTGGAAGCGCCCGAATCCGGCAGCGTCTGGCTCAATGGGCAAGACATCAGCGCCTGGCCGCCCGAGCGCCGGCGCCTGGCGCTCATGTTTCAAGACTTTGCGCTGTTTCCACACCTCAATCTGCGCGACAACGTGGCCTTTGGTTTGGTGGAGCAGGGACTGCGCCGGGCGGATGCGCGCGCGCGCGCCGACGCCACGCTGCAGCGCTTTGGCCTGGGTGGGCGCGGCGGCGAGCGCGTGCACACCCTCTCGGGCGGCGAACAACAGCGTGTGGCGCTGGCGCGCGCCCTCATCACCGAGCCGCAAGCGCTGCTGCTGGACGAACCCTTCTCAGCGCTCGACGCCGACCTGCGCGCCGATCTGCGGGCCGAGTTTGCCCAACGCATCCGCGAACACGGCATGCGCGCGTTGCTGGTCACCCACGACGAAACGGAAGCCCGCGCCATGGCCGCCCAGGCCTGGCGACTCGAAGGCGGGCGGCTGTTGGCGCTGTGGTGACAAAAAAGCCCTCGCTGGCGAGGGCTTTGGAGCGCAGTGGCGTCAGCGACTCACTGCATTTCCCATACAGCCAGTGTGCCGCTCACCTCGTGCCCAGCCAGCAGCAAGGGCTTGCCGGTGGGGCTTTGGGCGGCCGGGACAAAGGCCAGGCCCTCGGGCGATATGTCGCCGTCGTCGAGCGTGCTGGTGTTTTGCAGCCACTGCACAAACACTGGGGCCGCCGGCTTGCTCAGGTCGTACATCAGGATGGCGCTGCTGCGCTCCAGCGCCACAAAGGCATACGGCTTGTTGCCGATGGTGCCGACCACCACGCTTTCGGGTTCTGGACCCTTGTTGTCCAGACGCCCAAGCACCTGGGCGGCCCCCAACAGGCTGGCGGGAAGCGTGCTGTACGCGATCCGCTCCAGCTCTGAGCCCGAGTCGTATACCTGCTGCCCGGTGCTGGCGTTGTAAATCGAGAACGAGCGGCCGCCCAGCGCGTAGAGTTTTTCGTATTGGTTGTTGCTGTTGCGGCCCATGGTGCGGATCACGGTCAGACGACCGAGTTCGGTGTTGGCGCGCAAGGCGCTGGCGTTAGGGAAAGCGGTGGGGTCCAGCGATAAGCTGGACACTCGGCCCGTTTCTGCTGTGGCCAGAAAGTCGTCGCGGTCGTCGCCTTCGTTGGCGGTGATGAAGTAGGGCGTGCCGTTGACGCTGAAGCTGGCGATGGCGTCGGGCATGTAGATGCCGTACAGATTGGCGTAGCTCTTGAGCGCGAACGGCGCGTCTGCTGCCACGCGGTCGGACGGGGCCAAAGCGTTGGCGGGCAAGCCGTGGTCCTTGTAGCCCATGGCGATCAGTCGGTCGATGCGCTTGGTTTCTAGGTTCACCACGGCCACCGCGTTGTTCTCTTGCAGTGTCACATAGGCTGTTTTGCCGTCCTCGTTGATGCTCACATACTCGGGCTCGGCATCGCGCGAGAAATCGTTGCCAGCAATGCCGATGCGCACGTCGTTTGGAAGCTCGCTCGCGCGGGATCCGCCACTGTCAAAAGCCGTGAAGTCCAGGGTGGTGGCATTGGCAGCCGGCGTGCCATTGTTGATGGCGATGATCGAGATGGTGCCCAGCGGGTCGTTGCTTTTGTCTGGCGCCAGCACAAAGTTTTCGTTGCCATCGATTTCGCCTTCGTTGGCCACCACCAGTTGGCCGCCATCGGGACTGAAGGCCATGCCATCGGGCAGACTGCCCACCGTCACTTTGCTCAGGTAGGTGGCGTTGCCTTGGGCGTCGAGTCGGTAAAAGGCCACCACGCCAGGGTCTGTTTTGGGTGTTGCTCGCACGGCAATGGCCAACAAGTCGCCGCTGATCGCCAGGGTTTGCACCCCGCCGGCGGTGAAGCCGCTGTCATTCACATGAGACGCCACCGATGTGATGGCGCCACTTTCCAGGTTGCTGGCGCTTGTCGGACTGCTCAGCGCCGTACTGCCGAGGTTGCGCAGGCTCACCCGCTGAAAGGCGTTGGGCGTGCTGGCGGTGTCCACCGTGATAAACACAGACTGACTGCGCAGATGGTGGGCCACGATTTCGGCGGAGCCTGCGCTGACGTTGTGTGCAAAGCGCCCCACCAAAGTGGCTTTGGGTGCCACGTCGGCCTGCGGTGGGGGTGCGGAATCGTTGCCTCCGCCACAAGCGGCCACAGTGGCCAGGAGGGCGGTCGCGAGCAGGGTACGGGTGGTGTTCAGTGCGGGCATGGTTCGGTCAACGTGGGAGGAGCAACAGAACACCCGATGCTGGGTTGAAGGCGTTGCAGCCGTATGAAGACTTGGCGACTTTTGTGTGACAGGCGCGCCGACCTGGCAAACGCGCGGTTCTTTCATCGGTGGTGCATCTGCCGCGCCATCACCGACCGATGCAAGCAAGCGTCACCAAAGGCTCCGGGAACAATACGTGGGTCAGGCCACACAGGCGGACGTTGGGGTGGAAGCTCTATCGCTGGGCTCGGCCAGCAGCGCGCCAAACAGGTTTTTGGGATCGGTCAGCTGCGGGATCAAAGCCAGGCGCTCGCCCAGGCCCGCGTCGAGCGCGGCGGCGTGCATAAAGCGCAGGGCCGAAAAATCTTCGAGGGCAAAACCGACCGAGTCGAACACCGTGATCTGGGCCGCGCTCTCGCGGCCGGTGTTGTGGCCGGCCAGCACTTCCCAGAGTTCGGTTACAGCAAAGTCGGCTGGCATTTGCTGGATGTCGCCCTCGATGCGCGACTGCGGTGCAAACTCGACGAACACCTTGGCCGCTTCGAGCACGTCTGCCGCGAGTTCCGTCTTGCCGGGGCAGTCGCCGCCCACGGCGTTGATGTGCATGCCCGGTGCCAGCATGTCGGCGCTGAGGATCGTGGCGTATTGCTTGTCGGCCGTCACGGTGGTGACGATGTCGGCGCCTTGCACCGCCTCGCGGGTGCTGGCGCAGACCTGTACCTTGAGGCCGCTGCCCGCCAGATTGGCGGCCAGCTTGGCGGTGGCGGCCGGGTCGATGTCGAACAGGCGCACCGTGTGAATGCCCACCAGGTGCTGGAAGGCGATCGCTTGGAACTCGCTCTGCGCACCGTTGCCGATCAGCGCCATCACGCGGCTGCCGGGCCGCGCCAGCGTCTGAGCGGCCAGCGCCGAGGTAGCGGCGGTGCGTAGGGCGGTGGTCAAGGTCAGCTCGCTGACCAGGGTGGGCGCGCCGGTGGCCACATCGGCCAGCACACCAAAGGCCATCACGGTGGACAGGCCCAAGGCTGTGTTTTTGGGGTGGCCAGTGACGTACTTGAAGCTGTAGGCGGTGTCGTCCGCGATCGGCATGAGTTCGATCACGCCGTCGCGCGAGTGGTTGGCCACCCGGGCCGACTTGTCGAAATCGTGCCAGCGCAAAAAGTCTTCGCGGATGTTGGCGGCGATACCGGCGATGCAGGTCTTGAGCCCCTTGCGTCGCACCAGCGCCAAGGCGTCGGGGGCGCTCAGGTATAGGGGTTGAACGGTGGACAGGGGGGTGCGTGGGCGGGTCACAGTGGGTCTCCGGAACGTGTTGTTGTGCTGCAGATCGAGTGTTCCGCAAACTTGCGTCAATGAAAATCGGCAAAAATATCCTGTTTTGAAAGATTTTTTGCCATTTCGTCAATACTGAATGACAATTTGCGCAATGGACGACATCGACCAACAACTCATCGCCCTGCTGCGCCAGAACGCGCGGCTGTCCATCGCCGACCTGGCGCACAAGCTTGGTGTGGCGCGCGGCACGGTCAACAACCGGCTGCGCAAACTCGAAGACAGCCAGGTGATCTTGGGCTACACCGTGCGGCTGCGACCCGAGGCCGAACCCGAGCGCATTCGCGCCTGGATGGGAGTGCTGATCGAGGGCAACACCACCCGCCAGGTGATTGCCAGCCTGCTGGGAGAGCCCGGCGTGGTGGCACTGCACGACACCAACGGCCGCTGGGACCTGCTGGCAGAGATCGAGGCCCGCTCAACACGCGAGCTGTCTGATGTGCTCGAACGCATCCGCTTGGTCGGCGGCATCCGCGGCACCGAGACCAACATCCACCTCGCAAGCTACCGGTGATGGCTACCACCGGCTTGCGGTGCGCGCTGTGGTTCATGGCCTTTTCATCTGAGGTTCATCTGCCGCGCCGTGGCCACGCCACAATGTTTGCATGTTTCGTCAACGCTTGAGTTTGGCGCTGGCTTGTCTGGCGCTGGCGTCTTTGTTGCAGGGCGCGCTCGCGTGGTGGGCCATCGAGTCGGCCTCCGCGCAGGTCACGCGCGGGCGGGTGGCGAGTGACCTGCTCAAAGGCCATCTGCAGCTGGCCGCCAGCAAACAGCGCTTGCGCAGCTGGACGTCGCAGGCGCTGCTGCGCTCCAATGTCGACACCGCCGAGCGCGACGCCCACTTGAGCGATATGCGCCGCACGCTGTTGGCGCTGGAGGTGCTGACCGACAAAGCGCTGGCGCTCGACACCAACACCACCCGCGCGCAGGCCGACTGGCGCGAACGCCAAGACACACTGGCGGTGCTCAGCCGCAGTGTGGGCGAGCTAGAGGCCGCCTTGCGCACCGTGCGCCCCCTGCCGCCCGACGCCGACCGATCCGCCACTTGGGACGCCATTAGCCAGACCTTTGACACCTCACAAGGCCAAGATTTGCGCCAGCGTGTGGCCCAGACCGTTGCGCGCGAGCAGGCTGCAGAGGCCCGTGAGCGCGACGCCGCCGACCGCGCGCTGGTGCGTTTGGCCGGCGGCGTGCTGCTGGCCACGATTGCAATTGCTCTACTGGCCACCGCGCTGGCGCTGTACTTTGCCAAAGCGCTGCGCCGCCCGCTGCACAACTTGAGCGACGGCGCGCAGGCCCTGCAGCGCGGCGAGCTGCACCACCGCATTCACGCGCGTGGCGCCGACGAGTTCGCCGCTGTGGCCCGCACCCTCAACGCCATGGCGGTGGAGCTGCAACAGCACCGCGAGCGCGAAACCCAAGCCCGCCACGAACTGGAGCGCCAGGTGCAGGCCCGCACCGCCGAGCTGGAGCAGGCGCTGCAAACCCTGCAGCGGCTCGACATCTCGCGCCGCCAGCTGTTTGCCGACATCAGCCACGAACTGCGCACCCCCACCACCGCCATTCGGGGTGAGGCAGAAATCGCCCTGCGCGGCAAACCCAAGACCAGCGACGACTACCAAGACGCCTTGCGCCGCATTGCGGAGACCGCCACCCACCTGGGCCACGTCATCGACGACCTGCTCACCATGGCGCGCAGCGACAGCCAAGCCTTGTCGATCCAACCCACACGGGTGGCGGCGGCCGACCCGGTGCGCGAGGCGCTGCAGCAAATGCAGCCACTGGCGCAGGAACGTACGATGTGCCTGGACTGGACCAACGCCGCACCCGCCGACCTGGCGCTTTGGGCCGATGGCCCACGCTTGCGCCAATTGCTGGTGCTGCTGCTAGACAACGCGCTGCGCTATTCGAACCCCGGTGCCGAAGTGCGGCTGCACACCCGGCTCGACGGCGCAGACTGGGTGGCCGAGGTGAGTGACCAAGGCATTGGCATTCCCGAGCACGAGTTGCCGCATGTGTTTGAACGCAATTACCGGGGCGAACACGCCCGCCGCCACCGCGCCGACGGCACCGGCCTGGGGCTGCCGCTGGCCCAGGCGCTGGCCGCAGCGCACGGCGGTGGGCTCAGTCTCGCGTCCAGCGCAGGGCAGGGTACCACCGTGTGCCTGCGCCTGCCTTGGCATCAGGGGGAATCCGCATGAACATCTTGGTGGTGGAAGACGACCGCCGCGTGGCCGACTTTCTGGAGCGCGGGCTGCGCGCCGAAGGCCATGTGGTGCATGTGGCGCGCACCGGGCCAGACGGTTTGGCTCTGGCGCAGCGCTTGCATCGGGAGCGCCAGGCCGGCGACCCGCCCACGGTGGTGCTGCTCGACGTGATGTTACCGGGCCTCAGTGGCCTAGAGGTGTGCCAAAGCCTGCGCGCAGGCCGGGTGAGTTTGCCCATTTTGATGCTCACCGCCTTGGCCACAGTCGAAGACCGCGTAGCCGGCCTGCGCATGGGCGCCGACGACTACCTGACCAAACCCTTTGCCTTTGAAGAGCTGTTGGCCCGCATCGACGCCCTGGCCCGTCGCACCCAAGGCGAACACAGCCCCAAGGTCGATGCGCTGCAGGTCGACGACCTGGTGCTCGATCTCAACACCATGCGCGCGCGCCGGGGCGATCAGCCGCTGGAGCTGACCGCGCGTGAACTGGCCCTGCTGGAGCTGCTGATGCGCCACCCGGGGCGCCTGTTCAGCCGCGAACGCATCTTGGCCAATGTGTGGGGCACCCACGAAGACCCGCTCACCAATGTGGTGGACGTCTACATTCGCCGCCTGCGCAGCAAGATCGACGACGGCTGCGCCCGCGCCATCATCCACACGGTGCGAGGCCTGGGCTATCGGCTGGAGTAAATCGCGCCGGCGCTCACGGCTCAACGTGGAGTCAAGCGCACCAGCATGGGCGTGGCAGGGCGCAGGGTGATGCTCACCTCGCCCTCTGGCCAAGCGTGCCCCTGGGGCCATTCCAGCGCAAAACGCTGCAACAGCATGGCGCTGACGATGGCCATTTCCATCATCGCAAAGTGCTGACCCAGACACACCCGTGGACCGCTGCCAAACGGCATCCATGCGCCTCGCGGAGTCTCGGGCGCGCCAGGTAAAAACCGTTCGGGCTTGAATTGATCGGGCTCGGGAAACCAGCGTGCGTCGCGCTGAATCAGCGCCGGGGTGATGGTGATCAGGTCCCCGGCTGCCAGCTGCCAGGGGCCACAGTGCAAATCGTGGGCGCTGCAGCGGGTCATGAGAATCGCCGCCGCCGGGTACAAGCGCAGAGACTCTTTCAGACTGGCCATCAGCCAAGGCATGCGTTGCGTGCAGTCGGCATGGGGCATGGCGCCTTGCAGCACCGAGTCGACCTCGTGGTGCAGACGCTGGGCCACTTCGGGGTGGCGGGCCACCAGCCCAGCCCACCAGGTCAGCGCGGTGGCGCTGGTTTCGTGCCCCGCCTGAAACATCACCATGGTCTGGTCGTGCACCTCTTGTGGGCTCAGGCCTTGTTCTGGTTGTTCGGGGTCGCGGGCTTGTAGCAACATGGTCAGCAAATCGCCTGCCTCGTTGTCGGGGGCGTGCGCTGGCGTGGTCTGCGCCTCAGCGCGTTTGTGTGCAATCTG
This sequence comes from Hydrogenophaga intermedia, assembly GCA_945869245.1. Taxonomy (GTDB): domain Bacteria; phylum Pseudomonadota; class Gammaproteobacteria; order Burkholderiales; family Burkholderiaceae_C; genus Hydrogenophaga; species Hydrogenophaga intermedia_B. The sequence continues at coordinate 4,797 of CAMBOY010000070.1, read as the reverse complement.
CCCAGCAATCAGCTGGTCGAGCCACCCTTTGGCGCGGCGCGCACGCTGCACGCTGGGCCAGGGAAACCAGGCCGGCAGCAGCCAGGGGCGAAACACCTGGGCATAACCCTCGGTACTCAGCGCGTGAATGGCATGGCTCACCCGTGCGGTGTCGATCTGGCGGGCGTGGCCGAACAGGGCGCGCACGATCACGTCCATGGTCACCCGCGTCATCAGCGCGTGCATGTCGTGCGGCGTGTCGTGCGGCGTGTTGTGTGGCGACGTGTCCAGCGCGCGCAGAGCGCTGTCGCAAGCGTACACCATGTGGCGGGTGTAGGCGCTCACCCGCTTGGGGCCAAAACCGGCCTGCAACAGCCGCCGCTGGCGTTGCCATTGCGCGCCTTCGGTCACCAATACGCCTTCTTGTCCCGTGCCCATGGCAAAGATCGTTGTGACCCGCTCCCAGCGCTGCACTTTGTCGGCCTGCTCCACCAACAGTTCGCGCACCATGTCGGGGTGAAATACATGCACGGAACGGCGCCATAGCACCTGCATTCGCGCAGCATCGGGACATTGGGCGTGCACCTTGGCCAGCGTGCCCAGGTAGTCGCGGCGCATGGCCCGCAGAAACGACAGGCCCCAGGGCATGTCCGCTGGACCAGGTGGGCGAAGTGCGGGAGTGGTGTTTGTGTGCAGCATGGAAGCAGCCTACCGAATCCGCTTGCCCAGGTCTTGTACCGAAACGTCAGCCGATTGAAACGGCTGTTGCCGGCTTTTTATACTGCGCCGATGGCCCGTTTGCTGTACACCTCCGCCGACTTTGCGCCGGCCTGGATTGCCTTGCCACCCTGGGAACTGCACGACTGTGTGGTTGCAGTCCTCGGGCGCGACACCCGCGCGTGGCCGCTGACCGAGCCACAGTGTGTCACCCATTTCCCCAGCTCGCCGTTTGTGACGGTGAGCGCGGTGTTGGAAGGCCAGGTGGAAGTGCCGGTGCACCACCAGCGGGATCTGGCAGGCCCGGCTTGGCGCTGCTCTCGGCTGGTACTCAGCGGCCCACAAACACGCAGCAGCCACAGCCGCTACAGCGAATCGACGCACAGCGTGATGGTGCTGCTGTATCCCCACGCCTGGCAGTTGCTCAGCCGTACCCTGGCCGACACCTGGACCAATCGGTCTGTGGACGCCACTCCGCTGTTGCCACCGGCAATGCTCGGGGTGTTTGAAGGGCTCTGGAAGCCTGGTGACGACGCTGAGCGCCTGGACCATTTGTTTCAGCGGCTCTCGCCCTTGTGGCGCCATTGCCGGGACGACCACTCAGCCACGGCTTTGCAATGGCGCTTTGCAGCCGAGCCGCCTTTGCGCACCTGGCTGCGCTGGGCCGCCTTGTGCGCGGCGGGCAGCGGTGTGGGGCGCAGCCTGCGTCAAGCCGAGCGGCGTTTCAGGGCATTGACTGCTCAGTCACAGCGCGCGCTGAACAAACGCGCTAGGGCCGAGCGTGCGTTTTTTGCCGCGTTGGAGATTTACCCCCAAGGCAAGCCCAATTGGACCGATCTCGCTCTTGAATGTGGCTACGCCGACCAAAGCCACTTCATTCGAGACATTCAGGAGGTGACGGGCTTCAGCCCCGAAGCTTTTTACACAGGCCTGATGCATGAAGAAGCGTTTTCGGTGTACCGGGCCTGGGCCATGCTGCTCGGCGCCGAATGGTCGCGTTCATCGGGTGATGGCGGTCGACCATGATTCATCTGCCGTTCATCTGACGCGCACTTTCGTGTTCATCTGAGGCCCGCACACTCGGTGTTGTGGTGAATAAAAGCCCACATCCCTAGTCTGAACCTCAACATCCGGAGAGTTTGTATGAACGCCACCTTCACCCCCCGTCGCACCCTGCTGGCCCTGGCCCTGAGCGCTGTGTCCGCATCGGCGATGGCCTTTACCCCGACCGTCATCAACAAAAACATCACCGAAGCCGAGGTGAAGGCCGCGCAAGACGCCTGGGGCAAGGCGCTGATCCAGATCAGCGACGACTTCGCCAGCGGCGGTCTGGCCAAAGCCAAGGCCACCGCCAACGCCGTGCTCGACGCCGCCTATGGCTACAACATGGGTGTGGTGCTGTTCAAGCCCACACTGACCCACGGCCAGCAGACCTTCCGCACCACCAAGGCCGGCGCGCTGGCTTACTTCGTGGGCGACGACAAAGCCTTCCCCGCCGACAAAGGCTTTGCGCTGGGCGGCTGGACCAAGTACGAGTACCGCAACGCCGGCGTGTTTATCAATGGCGACATGGCGCTCACCCAGGGCAATGTGATCCTGACCAACAAAGCCGGCCAAGTGACCACGGTCGACAAGACCTGGGGCTTCAAGAAAGACGAAAAAGGTCAGCTGCGCATCGTGCTGCACCACTCGTCGCTGCCCTTCCAGCCGGGCAAGTGATGGTGCGCCGCTGGTGGCGCATCAAGAGCGTTGCGCTACCAGCGTGTAGCCCCGCGGCAGCTGGGCCGCACGACGGGCGTACACCGCGTACGCTGCTTCGTGCTTGAGGTCGGACACCTCGCTGAGCGCGCCAATGGCGATGAGCAGCTGTTCCAGCGGCTCCACGTCGGCGGGCCGTCGGTGAATATCGGCGAGCATCCAGCGCGGATGCTCGCCTACACGCGCGTTTGGTCGCAGGCATGACCGTAAAAGTCCAGCCTTGGCGACCGTGTTCGCACAGCACACCAGCACCGTCGAGCGCCTCTAGCTGCCGCAGCGCCGTTGCGTCCGCTCGGACGACGGCTCACAGACGGAAAAAAAGCCGCTGTCCCTGGGGTCAGCGGCTTTTTTCAGGGTCATACCCTGGTCTTCAGATCACCAGTTGGCTCACGTAGCGGTGGTTTTCGTCGCTGGTGGCGTTGAGCCACACGTCCACCACTTCGGATGTGCGGCCGTCGGCCCAAGTGAAGCTCGACGTCAGACCGTAGAAGTTGTCGTTCTCAAAACGATCCGGTGTCGACTCTGGGTTGAGCTGGATTTCCGCAATGCCCAGTTGCTCCAAGCCAAACAGCTCGTCGGCGCCACTGATGCCGTCGTGGTTGGCGTCGACCCAGACTTGCACCTGCTGGAACAAGTCGTCTTGCGCGTTGAACACGCCGTCGGCGTTGCTGTCGAGGTCGCGCAGTGCTTCAAAGCCGTCGCGTGCCACCTGGCCGCTGGACATGACGGTGTGGTCGCCAAACAGCTCGGCACCGCTGTTGATGATGCCGTCGCCGTTGCGGTCGAGCACCAGAAAGCCGTCCTTGCCGTCGGTCCAGGCCACCTGGTGGGCCAGACCGTCGTCGTTCAGATCGAAATTCACACCATTTTCGAGGGTGGTGGTTTGTACACCGTTGCCATCCAGGTCCAGGATCAGTGGAGACGGGTGGGAGTAGGACTTGCGCACGATGCCGGTGGTCCGCTCGGCAATCACGTCGCCCAGGGCGTTGACCTCGCGGAATACACCCCGGTACTCGACGCCGGTGATACCCCAGCCATTGGTGTCGCCGGCCGCCCGGACAATGATCGACTGCCCCGGTTGGATAAACACCCAGCCTTGGCTGTCTGGCGTCAGCCGAGTGAAGCTGCCATTGCTGTTGACCAGCCCAATGGGCGAACCGGCTTCAGACCTCCAAGCCCTCACCGCCACCAACTCCACCTCGCTGCCATCGGTGTCGGTCCTGCCGCTGCCGTTGACGGTCCAGGTGTGCCAGCGCGCACTGGTGGTCGTGCCCAGCGCTGTGATCCAGCCTCGCGTCACCGCAACGTCCGACAGCGTCAGCACATTGTCGACCACAGGGTTGATGGCCATCTGCAGCTTGACATCGGCGATGGCGTTGTTGTCGCCCACCGCCCGCAGATCGACCTCGGCGTAGATATTCCTTTGATTGCCCACACCCGCTGATCGGTAAGCGGCCGAACCCGATTCGTTGGCGTCGGGCACAAAGCGCAGGCGCCCGTTAATGACGTCCTGCCCATCGATGCGCTGGCCCACCGTGACAGCCGTCCACTGTCCAGTGCCGCTCTGTACCTGCAGCACCCCATCGGCGGGCAACCTGTTGACGGTGAAGTGGCTCAGGGTGCCAATGCTCATCTGCGCGGTCAGATTGGACACGTCGCTGGCGCCAAACACATAGTTCGTGTCTTCGGTGCCAGTGCGTTGCCATTCGATGGGCGCTGCCTGGGTACGCAGGTTGGCATCGGTGCTCAGGTCTTTGGAGGCCAGCACTGCACCGCTGCTGTTGACTTCTTGGCCCACCAACTTGTAGCTGATGGACGAGCCCAGCACCGAGCCCTGGGCGTAGTCGCGTACCAGCAGTTGTTGCCCGGGTTCGAGCACGAGTTGGCCATTGACTAGGGAGGGCGTGGAGTACTGGCCGTTTTGTAGGACGGCAAAGGTGGTCTGGGTGTTGGACGGGGTGATCAGGATCCGGCTGCGCTCGCTGCCGTCGGTGTCGTTGATGTTGCCACTCACGGTGAAGGTATAGCGCGACCACTCGCCCGTGGCGCTGAGCGCTGCGATCTGCCCCACTCGATCGGCCACACCGCTGATGGTCTGGGTGTTGTCAACCTCAGGAGCAATCGACAGTTGGAAGGTCACGTCGCCTTCGGAGGTGGCGGCGCTGGCGCCCACCACTTTGAGGTCGAACTCGGTGTACAGGTTGCGCTGGTTGCCCACACCGGCGTTGTTGTAGGCAGACGAGCCAGACTCGTTGGCGTCCGGCACAAAGCGCAGGTTGCCCCCACGGATGTCGGCGTTGGAGATGCTCTGGCCCACGGTCACAGGAGTCCAGGTGTTGTTGG